>JBKCFW010000058.1:0-3187 GCA_046303675.1 bacterium | reverse complement strand
GTTTAGGATTGTGAGGGTTGAATTTAGGGAATTTTTTTGAGAAAGCGGGGTGTTTATTTGTTGATTCGTTTATTCGTTTATTTGGGTATTTAAGCATTAGAATCAACAAATCAACGAATAAACAAATCAACAAATCCCCTCACTTTCATAAATTGCACAAACACATTAATATGGATACACAATCATTTCGAGAAAAAGAGAACAAAAGACAATCCGGCATCAGGATTATTTATGATATTACCATGGGTATCTTATGGACGGGAGCGGGTGTATTCTTACTGGTGAACAAATACCTCGATACTGCTTATAAGTTTGACTCTCTCACATTCACGGTTTTTGGTATGGTTTGTCTGTGCTATGGCATATTCAGGTTGTACAGAGGAATTACGGCAAAAAAATGATCATCATGAAGATTTTGAAATGTATACAGGCCATGCCTGTGCTGCTGTTGTGCTTCTTGCTTTCTTGTTCTCAAAGCGGAAAAAAGGCGAAGCGGATCATCGGTGATGATACGCTTACAAGCGGAACAATTCATATTAGTGTGGATGAATCTTTTGCTCCGATCATCGATGAGCAGATCAAAGTATTTCAATCGCTGAACCCAGAAGCCAGGATCATTCCGCATTACAAACCGGAAGCCGAGTGCATCAAGGATCTGTTGAGTGACAGCACAAGGATGGTCATCATTACAAGAGGACTCACCGAGCAGGAGGTTCCATATTATAATGACACGCTGGAATTTGTTCCTATGTTTGGCAGGATCGCAACGGATGCGATCGCAGTGATCACCAATAATAAAGCAAAGGATTCCCTGTTTTCTGTTGCTGAAATTCGCGGTATGCTTTCCGGTGTTACAAGTTATCCGTATGAATTGGTGATGGATGGATTGAAAGCAACCAGTACAGTGAGGTTTCTGATTGATTCTGTGTTAAAAGGTCAGCCATTGAAAGGGAAGGTACTTGCTGCGAAGAACTCTGAAGCAGTTATCGATTATGTTTCCAAGCATCCGAATGCGCTTGGTTTTATTGGCGTGAGTTGGATAGGGAACAAGGACGATTCAGTGCAGTTGAGTTTTATGAATAAAGTGAATATCGCAGCATTGCAATGTGCGAATTGCGACAAGGATGTATATGTGAGACCCTATCAGGCCAACATGGCCCTCAAAAAATATCCGCTCAACAGAGGCATCTACTATATACTCAAAGAGAATTATGGTGGACTCGGCAAAGGGTTTGTTAATTTCTTAACACACGAAAAAGGTCAACTTATCTTCAGAAGGGGGTATCTTGTACCCGACAGGATGGCTCTCCAAATAAGAGAGGCGAAAGTTTCAGAATAAATTTCTGATTTCTTACATTTACACACATTAAAACGTTCATGATGCGTATAATGAAGTTGACATTTGTAGCGGTGGTGCTGATGTTTGGATTAACAGTTTCTGCCCAATCGGTTTTGGAAGCAAAGAAGTATCTGTTCAATGGCAGACACCATCTTGCCAAAACTACACTTGAAAAAATTGTTGAATCTGGTCCAACAAATACAGAAGCGGTATACTGGCTCTCGCAGGTTCATTTTGAGAACAAACACCACAAAGCTGCTGTTGAATTACTCAAAAAAAGCATGGATGGCGCAAAGGGAAGTGATCCGTTGTTGCTGGTGGCCATGGGACAAGCCGAACTGATCGAAAAGCGACCCGACGATGCACGTCAGCGTTTTGAAACTGCCATCTCTCTGACCAAGGCAAAAAACGCCATGGTATTTGTTGCAATAGGCAAAGCCAATCTTGAGCAAGGCGGTGATCCTGCTTATGGAATTGAAAAATTAAAGCAGGCCACTACGATCAAAGGATTCAATGAGCCGATCGCGTATGTATACATGGGCGATCTGTACAGAAAACTCAATGATGGTGGAGGTGCGGTTTCATCTTATGAAAATGCACTGATGCTTGATCCCAAACTTGCCATCGCAAAACATAAAATTGGTAAGATCTACCTCACCCAGGGCAATGAACAGAGAGACCTCTTCCTAGGCAAGTTCAATGATGCGGTAACAGACGAGCCAACATTCACTCCTGCATTGTATGACCTCTATGTATATTATTATAGCAGAGATGTAATTAAAGCAAGACAATACTTTAATCTTTATAAACAACATGCAGAACCTGGTCCTGCGCTTGATTATGAAGAGGCCAGTTTGAATTTCGCAGCCGGAGATTTCAAGACCGCCATCAGCAAAGCTGATGAATTGCTCAAAGCACAAGGTGAAAAAGCGGATGTTCGTCTATACCGACTAAAAGGATATAGTTTCGATAAACTAGGAGATTCAGCACAGGCCCTTGCCCTGATGGAAACTTTCTTCCAAAAGGCCACTCCTGATCAGATCAATCCTGACAACTACGTTATTGCAGCATTCAACGCTGCCAAAGTAAAAAGTGATCCTGTTAAGGTGAATGAGTATTTCATCAAGGCGATCGATACAGACACTGCGGTTGTCAACAAGATCGATTACACAAAACGTGCGGCCGACTTCTTCAAAAAATCAGGGGATGTGGCAAAATCTGCCGAATGGCTTGTCAAGGTGCTGGCCATCAATCCAAAACTCAGCAAGGTGGACCTGTACAATGCTGGTTTTGAGAATTTCAAAGCGACCCAGTATCAGCGTGCCGACAGCATCTTCACTATATACAAAACAAACTTTCCAAATGAGGTCTATGGCCACTATTGGTCATTCCGCTCGCTTTCTGCGATTGATACAACCATGGAACTCGGACTTGCCATCAAAGATTGCGAGAATTTCATAACTGTTGCAGAAGCTGATAAGGTAAAGAACAAAAGTACCCTCACCATTGCCTACGGATACATGGCTGGATATGCAGCGAATGTTAAGAAAGACCTGGAAGGAGCTATCGTGTATCTGGACAAGATCATCGCAATAGATCCCAATAACCAGGACGCTATTAAGAACAAAGAAATCATCAGTAAGGCACTTGCTGCACCCAAGAAATAGGGAGCCAGAATAAGGGCCAATATCTATATTGCGAGCCGGGGGTATTTTACCCCCGGCTCGCTTTTTTATTACACGTATATCGCCTTTCATTTTATGCCCATTTTTCCTTATCACCCGCTGTATGAATAGTTGATAAAGGATAAAGAACAAGGTATAAATGTTAGATTTTTCTATTCAATAA
>JBKCFW010000057.1:0-4301 GCA_046303675.1 bacterium | reverse complement strand
TTCTAACTGAATTGATTTTATATCTATGTTTTGGTCTATTGGCCGGTGTACAGGTCTTGCGTTTTGTACCGGAATCAAAGCGACCGTCATATTATGTACCGGAATCGATGATACGTTTCAGTGTGCTTTTGATTGCTGTGTTATCATTTTTTCCACTGTTACGTCTGGTATTTTTGTTTTCGGAGGACAGTGACGTTGGTTTTGGCGTTCTTTTCGAAGCAATTCTGTTTGATTTTAATGTAGGTCAGGCATGGATCATCACACTGTTTACCTGTGGTAGTTTGCTTCTGCTACAAAGCATTCGGAAATACGTTCAAGATCGTCGGTTGGAATATTTGTCAACTGTACTTACATTCATATTGTTTATGGCTTTCGCATGGGCTAGCCATTGTACAGTCAGTTACCAATGGACCGGATTCGCAACACACGGGTTGCACTTTCTGGCTGTTTCCGTGTGGATGGGCATTTTACTCGTGATCGGTTGGTTCGCACAAGATCATCAGAATTGGCAAGCGTTTTTGCGTTGGTTTACACCGCTAGCCGTAAGTTGTTTTCTGATTACGTTAATCGCAGGATTGACTTTGATGAGTTGGCTGGTTCCTGACGTTGTCAATTCATGGATTGTGTCATATGGACAGTCCTTGTTGATTAAGCACTTATTCATTGTTCCGTTGCTTGTTTTTGCAATACTAAATAGCGTATTTGTACGACGAAAAATGATATCGGATCCGACCTTTCGTCCGATTCCTTGGATCCGGGCGGAAAGCATTTCGGGGATGACGGTTTTCGCGGCGATGGCTGTGTTGGGCATGCAGTCGCCTACCGAAAATTTGAAGGCCGTCATTCAGTTTGAAAAACCATCTCGCTTGTTTGAGTTTTTTTATTCGTCACCGATCAGCCCGGATACGACGATACAGTTGATTCCAACTGTGAATGGAATCGTCATGTGGTTGCTAAGTTTATTGTGTTTGTTCATGATGTGCACTGTCGTTTTGCGGAAAAAACATCCTTGGTCAGCACTTGGATTCGGTTTGTTATTTGTGGCAAGTGCGTATCTGGGCTTCATGTTTAGCATTCTTTAGTGGGAGGCATTAAAATGACTAAAGAGGATTTTCCTCGTTTCAAAAAAACGCTACTCCTGACTGAAGATAGAGAAACGAGTCACCACGCATCAGCCTCGTGTGCTCATCATGAACATACGAAAATAGATGAAAACATCCCCACATCCATAAGACCGCAGGAAGACAAGTTACAGACGTTTCGTATTGAGGGAATGGATTGTAGCAGTTGCGCAGAAACGATTGTTCGTCATTTACGCAAGAAATCCAATGTTCATTATGTTGAATTACAATTTTCCACTGCGAAGCTCTTGATCGATTATGATGGCAAAACGGAAGAGATTATTGAGCAAGTGAATCAAATTGGATATCGTGCGATTCATCAAAGAAAAGGCGAAAAAATCGAGGTTGTGGAATCATCAACTGGAAAGCAACGTTTAATCATTTCTGGTATGTCATTGCTGTTTGGTTTCATTGGCAGCATAACAAACGTTGAACCATTAATTACAACCTTCTTGTATGTTATTTGTATTATCTTATCTGGGATACGTCCAGCAAGAAGTGCATGGTTCGCGCTTAAAAGCCGTTCACTTGATATGAATGTATTAATGTCCTTTGCAGTGATCGGTGCTGCTGTGATCGGTGAGTGGTTAGAAGGAGCGACCGTTGTCTGGTTATTTGCATTGGGGAATGAATTGCAATCCATGAGTATTGAAAAAACACGTCGATCCATTCGACAATTGATGGAATTAACCCCATTGCAAGCATGGGTAATCCGAGACGGCACAACCACCCGAACGATGGTAGAAGAAGTAAACGTTGGCGATCAAATCGTTGTGAAACCTGGAGAATCGATTCCATTGGACGGAACGGTGGTCGAAGGGCTTTCAACCGTAAATCAGGCACCGATTACCGGTGAATCCATCCCTGTATTGAAATCGACGGGTAACCCCGTTTATGCGGGAACGATTAATCAAGAAGGGATTTTGACAATTTCGGTTTCAAAAAACGCAGAAAATTCCACCGTTGCTCGCATGGTCGAAATTGTGGAACAATCGCAAGGACAACGCGCACCGATGCAAGCATGGATCGACCGATTTGCATCTGTTTATACACCAATTGTATTTCTAGTTGCGCTATTCGTGATGTTTATCCTTCCGCTCTTTTCAAGTGAAAGCTGGCAGGCCTCGTTCTATCAAGGATTGGAACTGTTAGTCATAGCGTGTCCGTGTGCATTAGTTATTTCAACGCCGGTCGCAATCATATCAGCGATTGGTTCGGCCGCAAAAAACGGGGTATTGATCAAAGGTGGATTGGTTCTAGAAAAACTGGCGGATTTACAAGTGATCGCCTTTGACAAGACAGGTACGATGACCCAAGGGAAACCAATTGTTCAACGAGTCGTTACAGTAAATGGAACAGAATCAGATCTATTTGCCATTACAAACACGATAGAAAAACAGGCCACACATCCTTTGGCAAGCGCAATTGTGGAGTATGTCGAAAAACGACAGGCGGGACATTTGTATGCACAAGATTTTGTGATGACGGTCGGTAAAGGTGCCCAGGCCACCATCAATGGTGTGATTTATTATATTGGTAGTGAAACATGGCTTCAGGAATTAGGCATTCATTTGGAAGCGCATAAAACGCTCATCCAGACCTTGCGCGAAGAAGGATTTACTATTGTTCTGGTGGGTAGTAACCTTGAATTATTGGGTATATTTGCCCTGGCAGATCCCATTCGACCAAATGCAGCAGATACCATTAAATTGCTACATCAGTCTGGAATTACCGAAACGATCATGCTGACCGGTGACCATGAATTAGCAGCAAAACGGATCGCCGCGCAAGCTGGTGTGACAAACGTGATTTCAGGGTTAATGCCAGAAGAAAAAATGCATTGGATCGAAAAATGGCAAGCGAGTGGAAAACAGGTTGCGATGATTGGAGATGGCATCAATGATGCACCTGCGCTTGCGAAAGCGAACCTGGGAATTGCCATGGGAGGAGCAGGCACTGATTTGGCCATCGAAACGGCAGATGTGGTGTTGATGGCTGATGATTTATCCGCCGTAGCACCTTCGGTACGCTTAAGCAAGCATACAAGATCGATTATTCGTCAAAATATCACTTTTTCTCTCCTAGTGAAAATTGCGGCCAGCCTATTGTTGATTCCAGGATGGCTGACCCTGTGGATGGCAGTATTAAGTGACACCGGTGCAGCGATATTGGTGGTCCTTAATAGCTTAAGACTTCTTCGAACATTCAGAAAGGCAGGGTAATATGTTTCATTTTCATGTGTCTGATCCGTCCATGTTTGATAAACGATGGATCCTGAGAAGTATTTTGTACAAATCCGATTGATCGGGATTGCAGTTCTAGTCCACGTTTTATTTTATCTCAGATCAACAATGGATCTAGTGATGATCTATCTCTCGCCATTCATCATTCAGGGGTAGATCCAACATTTTAACGTTTTTTAATACTCTAAGCATAGTGGGCACTTAAAAGTCCATATTATCAAATAACATTAGCGGTCATTATTAACTCATAATAGACTAATAGACGTCCGCTATTGTTGTTTATTGGACATTGCTTAACGTATGGAATATTGGCTTTTTATGCGACTTTTCGTTCTTAGTGTATCTTTTCGTTAAAATGTTGGCGGTACTCCTCTTTAAAGTGGCATAACAATATACTAACCCGTTTGAAATAGGTTATATGTTTTTTGAAAAATCGTTGTTGAAACAACATTAATTATTCCTTAGCGTACGATAATTTCCGTTTCGTGAGGTGACCCCATAATAACCCGCTGGTTTATAAGGATCCCTCTGGACATTTTATTGATGTAATTCTCGATATTGCCTTTGTTGCATATGACGTTTACGATTTAGTGACTGAACCTAGTTGGGATAAAGCAGCATTTTTAGCCTTGGACATCGGAGCTGCTATCGTTCCTGGCGTTACCGGTGCAGGAATGGCTGCTCGAGCTGCAAAAGCAGCTTCCCATGTAGATCATTCAACCGATGCAATAAAAGCAGTCGATGCAGTTGAAGAAGTTGCAACAAAAACAGACAACGTTACAGATGCAATAAAAGTTGAAGAAAATGTAATTCAGCCGCATACACCTTCTTTGGATGAGATCAAGGATAGCATGCCTTGGCAGGCTACTTGTAATTGCTTTGTTGAAGGCACATTGGTATCGACTGCAAACGGTGAAAAACCCATTGAGTCGATAGC
>JBKCFW010000056.1:0-2881 GCA_046303675.1 bacterium | reverse complement strand
TTTCAAAAGAGAATAATTTTTTCGGAATTAATCTATACAATCTTGCTTATGATGATTAGAGGTAATTATTTTTTCATAATAATTTTTATTTGTAAGCTTGTCTAAATAAAATTTTCTTAATTTAACAGCAATTGTTAACTATTCCCGATGGATCATTCTGATATTAATATTTTTCAATGGGTCAAGCCTGCTTTAGTGCAATTAGATCTACAGCGAACTGAAGAAGATAAAGAAGGTATTGATTATGATGCTGAATGCCCCACTGATACAGTTGGACCATTAAAATGCAGTTAGGTTTCGATACTTTTATATACCTTATTTTGTCACATACTTCCCCACAATATCAAACTCCAGATTTACCTTGGAGTTTTTTTGTAACTGATTGATATTGGTATGGTTATAGGTGTAGGGGATGATCGCAACTGAGAAATGGTTGCTGGTTACATCAAAGGCTGTAAGACTGATACCATTTACACAAATTGATCCCTTCTCGATCACCAGTCTGCTGAATTTTTCTTCAAATTCAAACGTATACTTCCAGCTGCCATCCTGATCAATGATTTCATTGCAGATACCTGTACTATCGACATGCCCCTGAACAAGGTGTCCGTCCAGCCTTGCTCCAAGGATCATTGCACGTTCGAGATTTACGGTTTGTCCAACACGCCACTCTCCCAGGCTTGTCTTTTCAAGGGTTTCCCTTACGGCTGTAACCCTATGGAGTGGGGTGTTCAGCGCGTCAATGGTCAGGCAAACGCCGTCATGTGACAGACTTTGGTCGATCTTTAACTCATCAGCAAAGGGTGATTCTACCCAAAAATGGATATTGCCTCCGTTTGCTTGAATTTCTCTGATCGTGCCAAGTGCTTCAATGATCCCTGTAAACATGGGGGTAATTTCAACAAATTTCGGTCCATAAAATGAATTTTGGAATGTTTTTGCTGAAATCAGGATAAATATTATCTTTGCATCCCCATAAAAAAGGAATATTTATGCTGATTATCGATTCAAAAGATTGCGAAAACATTGACAAGGCGCTGAAGAAGTACAAGAAGAAGTTTGAAAAGGCCAAGATCCTTCTTCAACTGCGTGACCGTCAATCTTTCACCAAGCCCTCGATTAGACGTAGGGGAGAGGTGTTAAAAGCGATCTACAAGCAGAAATTGTTTACTGGAGAGATCGACTCGTAAGAGTTTTATCTACTTAATAAAATACCAAGTAGTCATTAGGTTTCTTAACTTTATGACTACTTTTTTTATGCATGAAAGTCGCCATCCATCTTTAAACTCATTTCTTGATCACATCAAGTTTGAAAAGCGATTTTCTGCCCATACGATCAGGGCATACTCAGACGATCTCACCATTTTTTTTCAATTCATCAAGGCACAGTTTGATGTTGAAAGTCCGACAGACATCAATGCTGCAATGATCCGTTCCTGGATGGCAGCGCTTACGTTACAACATGTTCAACCAAGAAGCATCAATCGCAAGATGTCTTCACTCAAATCGTTCATCAAGTATTGCCTGGTTCATGGGATCATGAAAAACAATCCTACCAAGGCCATTCAAGTGTTAAAAACAAAGAAGCGGTTACCCTCTTATGTTGAGGAAGATCAGATCGAGCAGTTGTTGAAACGTACAGCATTTCCTGATGATCATGATGGGAAGACCGCATATCTGGTGTTATCAATTTTATATCACACTGGTATTCGGGTGAGTGAGTTGGTAAATCTTCAAGAAGCGCACATTGATTTTTCTCGAGCACAGATCAAGGTCTTGGGCAAAGGGAATAAAGAACGCATCATACCGGTTCATGCCGAGCTGCTTGAAAGTATTAAGGCGTATGATCAAGAAAAAAAGGGTGCTTATCCAGATATGCTTTCAAGTCAGCTCCTTTTGGGTCCCAAAGGGAAACCACTTACCACCAGGCAGGCATATGATATCGTTAAAAAATATTTATCTCTTGTAACAACGGCTGAGAAGAAAAGTCCACATATCCTCAGACATAGTTTCGCTACCCACCTTACCGGAAATGGTGCAGAGTTAAATGCAGTGAAGGAGCTGCTCGGCCACTCCAGCCTTGCTGCAACCCAGGTATATACACACAACAGCATCGAGCGTTTACGTGACATCCACAAGAAGGCCCATCCAAAAGGATGATTTTTGGTTTTTTTATCAATTTTATTTTTTACTTGCTGCCCGTTTTTTCGTAACTTAATAGGGACGTGCATTTCAGTTAACATCTAAAAACTTTTTATCATGACCGTGAACATCCATACAGTGAATTTCGACGCCGACAGCAAGTTGTTAGAGCATGTGAACAAGAAGGTTTCCAAGTTGAGCAATCATCATGACAGGATCATGAAAGTGGATGTGTTCTTGAAGTTGGACAATGTCATACATAACATAAAAGACAAGGTTTCTGAGATCAGAGTAACCGTACCTAAACATGAACTTTTCGTGAAACAAAGTTCCAAATCTTTTGAAGAGTCCTTTGATTGGGCGATTGATTCCATCTTGACACAAATCAAGAAAGTAAAGGAGAAGCAGCAACCCTCCGCAACCAGCTGAAATTTTCTAAAATATTCAGTACAAAATTTTTGCTTTTAAAGTTTTCCATTACCTTTGCCTTCCCCAAAAATGGGGTAGATCTTTTTTTTATCAAGTATACTTCAAAGAAGTCAAAGCCATTGTTCCGCAACGTTATGCCAGAGTAGCTCAGCTGGTAGAGCAGCTGATTTGTAATCAGCTGGTCGGGGGTTCGAGTCCCTTCTCTGGCTCAGATCATAACCCGGGATCCTTTTCCCGTAGAAAAGTGTGCGGGCAGGTTCCAGAGCGGCCAAATGGGGCGGACTGTAAATCCGCTGTCTTTCGACTTCAG
>JBKCFW010000055.1:0-14139 GCA_046303675.1 bacterium | reverse complement strand
GTAATAACATGACCAATCCATTCATCCTATTCCATTTTTGCTCTGCACTTGAAATGAATTGATCGATCATTGTTTGTGCACCATTGGAGAAATCACCAAATTGTGCCTCCCAAAGAACAAGTACATTCGGATTTGCAAGTGCATAACCATATTCAAAACCAAGAACACCATACTCACTCAACAAGGAGTTGTAGATCTTGAATTGTTCAGTTGCGCCAGGTATTTCACTGAGTCGGTTGTATTGATTATCTGACTCCTCATCCATGAGAACAGCATGCCTATGACTGAATGTACCTCGCTTCACATCTTGTCCACTCATTCTCACACCCTTTCCTTCTGCAAGCAAACTTGCATAAGCAAGAAGTTCACCGGTTGCCCAATCAACTTTTTGCTCTTTCTCTAACAAGCCTAACTTATCACTCAACAGCTTCTCAATTTTCTTTAGGGGTTTGAATCCGACAGGGACTTTCATGATCGCGTCGAACAAACTCTTAAACATGGAGGGTGATATACTGGTTGAAGGCGAAACTTCAAAGTCCGCCTCAACTGCCCTTCTCAGACTTTTCCAAACCAACTCTGGTGGTTGATAATGATATGGCAAAGGATGTTGCTTCACTTCATCCAGGCGCTCTTGAAGATCAGACCAGAACTTCTTTTCCATATCTGTTGCCAGTGCTTTGATCTCCTGAGTTCCATTCTCTTGCAAGAAATTGATATAGCTTTCTCTTGGATTGAGGTGCTTTTCTATAATCGCATAGAGATGGGGTTGGGTGAATTTTGGATCATCCCCTTCATTATGGCCATGTTTACGGTAACAAACCATATCAATGAAAACATCACTATTAAAGCGCTGCCTAAAACGGGTAGCGATCTCAATACACTTAATCACTGCCTCGGGGTCATCTCCATTAACGTGCATTACAGGAGCCTGAACCATTGCAGCAAGAGAAGTGCAGTAGTCAGCCGATCTTGCATCCTCGAAATTGGTGGTAAATCCGATCTGATTGTTGATCACAAAATGCAGCGTACCGCCTGTTGAATAACCATGAAGGCCTGACATCTGCAGTATCTCATACACTATTCCTTGTCCGGCTATGGATGCATCTCCATGTATGAGAACAGGCAAGATAGAATCATATTGACTGTCATACATCACATCTGCTTTTGCCCTGGAAAATCCCAGGACTACCGGGTCAACAGCCTCCAGATGTGAAGGATTCGGCATCAATTTGAGCGCAATGGTATTTCCTGTAGTGGTTACAACCTCGCTGCCATAACCAAGGTGATATTTAACATCCCCGCTACCCATCGTCTGGTCAGGCGAAGATTTACCCTCAAACTCACTGAATATGTGCTCATAGGTTTTACCCATGATATTGGCAAGTACATTGAGCCTTCCTCTGTGCGCCATACCAATGACGACCTCTTTCACACCCAGTTCACTTGCTGTATTGATCATTGCATCGAGTGCGGCAATGGTTGTCTCACCACCTTCCAGCGAGAATCTCTTTTGACCGATGTATTTGGTATGTAGAAACTTCTCAAAGATCACACCCTGGTTGAGCTTTTCCAAGATCCTCTTCTTCTTTTCAAAAGCAAGCGGGTTAGGGAAATTATGCTCCATCTCCTGGGTCAGGAAGTCGATCTTTTCCTGATTGCTGATATATTTAAATTCAATACCAACGTGATCAGCGTAGCACTTTCTTAAATGATTGAGAATCTCAGAGAGGGTTACCGTACCGAGTCCGATCAAATTGCCTGCATAGAAAGTGGATGACATATCCCCTTCGGAAAGTCCGAAAAAAGCAAGATCCAAATTAGCTTTCCTATCTTTTCGCTTTCTAATCGGGTTGGTATTGGCGATCAAATGGCCTTTGTTGCGATACCCCAGTATGAGCCTATACACCCCAAGTTCTTTTCTCCAGTCAATTGCTGTGCCATTTGATGTTTCAACACCTGCTGCTCGACCGTCCTGTATTTGAGAAACTGCAAAGTCAAACCCCTCAAAGAACTTTCTGAGATCCGGGTCAATGTTTTCAGGAGAACGAGAAAATTCCTGGTAAAGCTGCTCGATGTATGCCGGATGAGACGATGTGATGTATGAAAAGTCCTTCATTTCGTTTAGCTAAATGGTTGAATGACTAAAACTTGCGCAAATATCGTTCATTTGGACCGAAAAAATAACAGTATTATTCAGTCAATCCCTGTATGAAATTGATTATAAAAAGTGCATATTTTTGGATAATATCAACAAGTACCTTACCTTCGCATCCCGTAAAAATTGAAAAAAAGAAAGGATGGCAAATCATAAGGCAACCAAAAAGGACGTACGCCAGGTGGCAAAACGCAGGGAGAAAAATCGTTACCAAGGTAAAACGACCAGAAATGCTATGCGTGACCTTCGTGCGCTTACTTCAGCTGCAGAAGCCAAGGAATCACTCCCCAATGTGATCAGTAAGATCGACAAACTTGCTAAGAAAGGAGTAATACACAAGAACAAGGCTGCAAACCTCAAAAGTTCACTTGCTAAGTCTGTTGCTAAAATAGCTTAGTTATTACGATAAACTGACTTCAAAAGAACATCCCCAGGATGTTCTTTTTTTTTGGCACGCTCCTTTGGTATGTTCATCCCTGAAATCTTTACCTTCGTGCACATCTATGACAGAGAAAATACTCATCCTCGATTTCGGCTCTCAATACACCCAACTGATTGCCCGTGCAGTTCGTGAAGCCAATGTCTACTGTGAAATAATCCCCTATCATAAAAAATTTGAATACGGACCTGATATCAAAGGGATCATTCTATCAGGATCACCATTTTCGGTCAATGATAACAATGCCCCTGAAGTGGATATCAAAACAATGGCCAAGAATAGAAACATCCTTGGTATTTGTTACGGAGCCCAGTTAACGGCAAAGTTTTTTGGCGGTCGTGTTGAACGTTCAGAAAAAAGAGAATATGGCAGGGCTATTCTTCAAAAGACCGTCGAAGACATCTTGTTAGAAAACATTCCAGAAACCTCACAGGTATGGATGAGTCATGGCGACTCCATTCTTGAGCTTCCTGCCAATTCCAACATATTGGCAACCACAAACTCCATCCCCGTTGCAGCATTCAGGGTTGATGAGCCTGGTTGTAACAATATTTTTGGACTCCAATTTCATCCTGAGGTGTACCACTCAGAATTTGGTAAAAAGATCATTCAGAATTTTCTCTATACTGTATGTGGTTGCAGTGGAAATTGGACGCCGGCACACTTCATTACAGACACCATTGCTGCACTCAAGGAACAAATTGGAGATAAAAAAGTGGTGATGGGACTAAGTGGCGGCGTTGATTCAACAGTAGCCGCAACATTGATCCACAAAGCCATTGGGAAAAACCTGTTTGGAATTTTTGTCGATAACGGCTTGCTCAGAAAAAATGAATTTGAAGATGTTTTGAAAACATATGAGCAACTTGAATTGAATGTAAAGGGTGTTGATGCAAAAAAGATCTTTTACGGTGCGTTGTCTGGCTTGAGCAACCCTGAGGAAAAAAGAAAAGCCATAGGAAGAACATTTATTGAAGTGTTTGATAAAGAGGCTCATGAACTAACAGATATCTCTTATCTCGGTCAGGGTACGATATACCCTGATGTAATTGAGAGTGTTTCGGTTCATGGTCCATCTGTAACGATCAAATCTCATCACAATGTGGGTGGACTTCCAGACACGATGAAACTCAGCCTTGTAGAGCCCTTGCGTTATTTGTTCAAGGATGAAGTCCGCAAAGTCGGTGTTGAATTAGGGATACCATCTGATCTGTTATTCAGGCACCCCTTCCCTGGTCCCGGATTGGCCATCAGGATTCTTGGTGATATCACCGAAGAAAAAGTTCGTCTGCTTCAGGAAGCTGACCACGTTTTCATCAATGCACTCAAAGAACATGGATTGTATGATAAAGTATGGCAGGCAGGCACAATACTTCTTCCTGTAAAATCGGTTGGAGTAATGGGTGACGAAAGAACCTATGAATTCACGGTTGCACTAAGGGCTGTTACTTCAGTGGATGGAATGACGGCGGACTGGGCTCATTTGCCATATGATTTTCTTGGTATCGTTTCCAATGAGATCATCAACAGAGTGCGTGGGATAAACCGTGTTGTATATGATATCTCAAGCAAGCCTCCAGCAACCATTGAATGGGAATAACCCGTAGATTTGATATGCATGAAAAAGACCTTTTTTTTACTTCTGTTACTTTCGGGATATCTTCTCTCAAGTGCACAGATAAAAAATAAGACAATACGTGCAGGACTTTTCAGCTCATTTTACCTGGACAGTGCCTTTGATGGTGCTGGGAATTACATACTGAAAGATAATTTCCCAAGACAAGCAATTGCAGGTTTAGAATTTTATGAAGGTGCAGTTATGGCTGTAGATTCCATAAATGCAACGGGCATATCCGCTACAATGGAGGTGTACGACATTAAAAGCAGACAAGAAAACATAGAAAAACTCTTAAAACAAGGGAAATTCGATTCACTGGACATCATGTTCTTTTATGGTGGCCTTCCTGAGTATATTGAACTAGCAAAAATCTCAAAGCAAAAAAAAATACCCTTGGTAAGCGCGTCATATCCCAATGATGGTGGCATCAAGGAGAGTCCGCTCGTCTACATCGCGAATCCAAAAATAAACGCTCACTTACAAATGGTAGCAGATCAGTTGAAGATGAGATGGGGAAAAGCAAATGTTATTTGGTTCAAAAGATTGGATCAGGGCGATAACCGACTTGAGCAGATATTTAAAGAAACGATTGAAAATATTAAGATCAACACAAAGCCTAAATTCATAACCCTCGCATCTTCCTTCACTACTCAAGACATCTTACGTGCTCTTGATACCACCAAACACAATGTCCTGATCGCAGGCAGCCTTGATAACAACTTCGCTTTGAATTTTGCCCGAGCTATTTCCTTCATTGAAAAAAAAGGCATCATACAAATTATCGGCCTTCCCAATTGGGATGGATTAAAAGAGATCCAATCCCCGATCTACGCAGGAATTCCAATTTACTTTTCAAGTGGCATGGCTCCTGTAAAAGAAAACAAATGGGCAACTAAGTTTGATGATAGAATAAAAGATGCAACCGGTGTGCCATCTTCAACACCTGCAATAAAAGGATTTGAATTAACGTTCTACTTCTTGAATGTCCTGGCAAAGCATGGAAGTTTAACGATGAATGACCCCTCAGACAAAGCATTCAAAGTATTTAACGACTTTGATTTTAAGCCAATTTACTCTACTGAAGGAGCTGCAGTTGCCGACTACATTGAAAACAAGAAGGTTTATTTCATCAGAAGATTGAATGGCGTGGAAAGTAATCAATAGGTTAGTCCATCCAATCGGCAACAAAAATATTTGTATCCCTCGTTCCACCATTGTTGCGATTTGAACAAAAAACAATCCTTTTCCCGTCGGTGCTAAACATCGGAAATGCATCAAAACCCTTATCCCTGCTGATTTTCTTCAACTCAGATCCATCCTCATTCATCGTATACAGGTTAAAAGGAAAACCTCTCTTGTATTCGTGGTTTGATGCGAATATGATCTTCTTGTTGTCAGGCATATAGGCTGGTGCCCAATTGGCTTGACCAAGCGTACTAACCTGACGTGGATTACTTCCATCAGCGTTAGCGATCCATACTTCCATACGGGTTGGCGCAACAAGATCCTGGCTTAGCAATTCTTTGTATTCTTTTATCTCCTCTGGAGTTGAAGGTCTTGATGCTCGCCAGATGATTTTAGTTCCATCAGGACTATACCATGCACCACCATCATAGCCCAACATATTGGTTATTCGTTTGATTTCTCCAGATTTCAAATTCATTGTATATAAATCTAGATCACCATCTCGGGTCGAAGTGAACAACATTGTCTTACCGTCAGGAGAAATTGTAGCCTCTGCATCATACCCCGGAGAATCTGTAAGTTGTTTGACTATATTACCATTGAGATCTGCCACAAAGATGTCGTACGATGGATAAAGCGGCCAGATGTATTTGTTACCATACTTGCTGCGATCTGGAACAGGTGGACAGTTTTGATCACTTAGGTGAGTCGATGCAAAAACAACACGCTTATCGCCTTTTAGAAATGCTCCGCAGGTAGTCCTCCCCTTTCCGGTACTGACTAAACGGGGAACAAATGGTTGTCCCGCCTTGGATGGTATTTTACCTACGTAAATCTGATCACAAGGGATCCCTTCTTTTACATTGGTTTTTTGAAACACAAGCCACTTCCCATTAAAGCTGAAATAAGCCTCAGCGTTATCACCACCAAAAGTCAACTGGCGTATATTCTTGAAGTGAGTTTCCTCAGCGTAAAGCAGCGAATCCTGTGAAATTGAATACAAAGGAAATAAAGACAAAAGCATTGCTATATGAAACAAAAGAATCTTCATAGTACTTACCCGTGATATCTTGCTCATGGAATTGTTAATTATGGAACAAAATAAACACAAAAAGCAATCGTATTTATCACAAAAGTGTAATAAAAGTCAAGTATTCACTAATTTTGGATATGCCCCTGAAAATATATCTGCCACTGGGCCTGTTAAGCATTGCAGCTACTTTCACAATTGCTTGCACGAATAATAGATCAGCAGACGAAACTGTAACCTCGCTTGAAGAATCTAAAGCAACACGAGATATACTCAAAAAAAGGGGTGAAACAATTGACGATGCAATCGCAACCGGATTTAAGTATGCTGAAAAAAATGACCCTAAAGCATTGCTAGTAGCAGATAGTCTGATAACCCTTGGTAAAACAAACGTTGATATTGCCAACGGATTCTATTTGAAAGGAATTTATTTTGCCAACATAAACAATACAGACAAAGCAATCGCATGTTTTGATTCATCAATTTTAAATAATTACACTTTTACAGAGCCTTATATTGAAAAAGCTATTTTACGCTATGAATCAAAAAAGTTTGATCTTGCAATTGATTTACTGAGTAAGGCATCACAGTTGGACAGGTATAATCCGGAAATATATTATTGGATGGCCAAAAATTACGAGTCTCAAAAAAATCAGGAGGAAGCCTTATTTTACTACGAGCAAACACTTGTATTAGATCCAAATTTTAATGATGCTAAAGACGCAATTGAGCATTTAAAAACAAATTCCAAAACAACTGATAAAAAATAATATATG
This sequence comes from bacterium, assembly GCA_046303675.1. Classification (GTDB taxonomy): domain Bacteria; phylum Bacteroidota; class Bacteroidia; order Chitinophagales; family Chitinophagaceae; genus Pollutibacter. The sequence continues at coordinate 6,936 of JBKCFW010000055.1, read as the reverse complement.
CCGATCATCGCTCCTTCACTTTTATCTGCAGATTTTTTGCACCTTCAAGAAGCTGCTGAACTTGTTAATCGTTCTGAAGCAGCATGGCTTCACCTGGATGTTATGGATGGACGATTTGTACCAAACATCAGTTTCGGACTACCAGTCATTTCGGCCATAAGAAAAGCAACAAACAAGGTATGCGATGTACACCTCATGATCGAAGAACCTGAAAAATATGCAGAAGCATTTAAACAAGCTGGAGCAGATGTCTTGACTGTGCACGTTGAGGCTTGTCGCCACTTGCACAGAAACCTTCAGCAAATCCATTCACTTGGGATGAAAGCAGGAATTGCCTTGAACCCTCACACCCCCATCACTTCAATACAGGAGGTCCTTGGAGAGGCTGATCTGGTGTGTGTCATGACGGTAAATCCGGGATTTGGCGGACAGCAGTTCATCAAAAGCATGTTAAAAAAGATAGAGCATCTCAAAGAGATCATCATCAAGCAAGGTCTTAATACAATGATTGAGGTTGATGGAGGCGTAACCGTAGATAATGCATCAGAAATTGTCAAGGCAGGAGCGGATATACTTGTTGCAGGCAACACCGTGTTTAACGCCAAGGATCCGGAAACAACCATCAAAACATTAAAAAATATTGGCTGATCGTCTACCAGAACAATCAATGAACAAGTTTACCCACAAGGTGTTGATATCATTATAAATTGGATTTGAACTTGATTGGTTAAATTCGATAAGATCCATCATGTTAAACAAACCATTAAATTCTAGACTTTGACAGAAGCAATCATCAACCTGGAATCCGTAAACCCAATAGAGTTCTTCGGGGTAAATAATGGGAAACTTGATCTCTTAAAAAAACGCTTTCCCTTGCTTAAAATCCTTATCAGAGGCACCCAAGTAAAACTTAGTGGTTCATCCGAACAGATCGAGGAAGCCAAGGAGAAGATCAACATGCTCATCCAATATCTTGAGAAAAACGGCAATGTATCTCATAACTATTTTGAGCAGATCCTTGGTGGAGACGATACAGAATCAGTAGATCATTTTGTTGAGAAGAACCCACATGAAGTCCTCGTATTCGGGCCTAATGGAAAATCGGTCAGGGCCAGAACACAGAATCAAAAGAAAATGGTCAGCCTGGCAGAAAAAAATGATATCATCTTTGCAATTGGTCCGGCCGGTACAGGAAAAACATATACGGCAGTTGCCCTGGCCGTAAGAGCACTTAAAAACAAGATGGTCAAGAAGATCATCCTGACCCGCCCAGCTGTTGAAGCGGGAGAAAGTTTAGGTTTTCTTCCTGGTGACCTTAAAGAAAAGATCGACCCCTACCTCAGGCCATTGTACGACGCGTTGGACGAAATGATACCGGCAGATAAGCTTGGATACTACATGAGTACAAGGGTGATTGAAATTGCTCCATTGGCTTATATGCGGGGAAGAACGCTTGACCATGCCTACATCATTTTGGATGAAGCCCAAAATACCACTGACCTGCAAATCAAAATGTTTCTGACAAGGATCGGTTCAAATGCTAAAGCGATCATCACCGGCGATCTTAGTCAGATCGATCTTCCCAAAAATCAGAAAAGTGGATTAGAAAAAGCCACGCGCATCCTGAAGAATATTGATGGTATTGCCCATATTGAACTTGATGAAGAGGATGTGGTCAGACACCGACTAGTAAAAGCGATCATAAAGGCGTATGACAAGGATAAAGAATCAGGAAATGGAGGTTAAGAATCTAAGAAATATTTTAGCCTACTTACTATTTATCTCTATGATCGTTGGCTGTTCACAACCTGAAGGTTTTGTGACTCCTGAGGATCCTTTGGATGCTGGTAGAGAGTTTGTAAGAGCCGTACTTGATGGAGATTACAAAAAGGCATCTTTGTATTTGAACGATGACCCCGAAGATCAGGAACTCTTCAGCAGGTATGTTGCTCATGAAAAAAAACAACCCAGGAAAGAAATACTTTCATATAAATCTGCATCGATCATCATCAATAAGGCTGAAAATATCAATGACAGCACTTCGATCATCAATTTTTCAAACTCGTATTCGATGAAACCGATGGACTTGAAGATCATCAAAAAAAATAATACCTGGAAAGTTGATTTCAGCTATACTTTTTCAGGAAATATTCCGCAGGAATGATAAACCTAAGAAACATACTGTTGGTGTTGACAGGGAGTGCTTTGGGCGGAACGATCAGGTTCATTATTTCTGTATATCTACAAAACAAAATTGTTTCTAAATTCCCCCTCGGCACATTTGTCGTGAATTTAATCGGCTGTTTTCTGATTGGAGTTATTTTTTCGTTTGTCGCGAGAAATTCCATCGGAAATGATGACATCAAGCTATTACTCGCGACCGGCTTTTGCGGAGGATTCACGACCTTTTCTGCATTTGCAATAGAAAATCTGGACATGATCAGAAATGGCAACCATGCCACTGCCTTAACATATATTATCCTTTCAATTATCTTGGGCATAATTGCTACCTTACTCGGCACCTTCATGTTCAAATGAAATGGAACAGCACAAACCCACACGTAGGATGGAAACAATATTTTACCTGATCCTTATTGGCATAGCCGCCGGTTTCTTGGGCGGTATGGTTGGCATAGGCGGAGGAATCATCATAGTACCAGCGTTGATCATGTTACTTGGAATGAGCCAACACCAGTCGCAAGGTATTTCGCTGACCATGATGCTCTTCCCTGTTGGAATACTGGCCGTATTGAACTACTATAAAAAAGGGTACGTTGATTTCAGATTGGCTGGAATGTTAGCAGTTGGCTTTCTTATAGGTGGATATCTGGGAAGTAAGTTCTCTCTTAGCTTACCTCAGGAGACTGTCAAAAAGATCTTTGCGATCATCATGATCATCGTTGCCGTCAAAATGCTTTTTACAGAAAAAAAACTCAGCTGATTTCAATTACCTCTCAAGTAGATACGTAGTTGTTTATTATAACACTATCTGCAAAGTCTTCTAACCAACTCCTTTAAATTGGGATACTCTTCTACTAATTGACTAGAACTTGCCATTTCAAAATCACTAAAATCGAAACCTGGTGAGACAGTACAACCTACAAAACTGAATCCATTTTTATCTGATGGTTCTGAAGCGAACCATACCCCTGCAGGAACTTTAAGTTGATACGATTGGCCCTGATTGAAGTCCGAACCCAATTTCAGTAGTTCATACCTGCCATCAGGATGAATGACATGAATATGAAGAGGTTTGCCTGCATAGAAATGCCAAAGTTCATCACTTTTAATACGATGAAAAGCAGCAAAGCTACCAGCTGGTAATAGGAAATAGATAGCAGTTGAGATCAATCGAGATCCATTAAATGTAGCGGGCAAAGCTTTTTTATCGATCACAATATCTGAACGATACGACTGCTTATAATATCCTCCCTCAGGATGAACCTGCAGATCATAGAAATCAATCAATTCCTGAGCATTCATTATGGTTGCTTTGTCTACTGATACTGAATATACAGTGGGACTGGTTTTAAGGCCAACAGCTCTTCTCTTGTAAGCAATCGGTGAGGAGGCTCCTTAAGATCATTTTTATAAAACAATTTGAATCCGGTAAACTGTATAGGTTCCTTATGAACAAATTGTCTGTATGTATTGATCTTTCTGGCTGGGGCTCCCCAACCATCCATATCAATTACGATCTGAACCTCCGGTAAAAGTTTGATTGACTTATACCCTTTGATCATTCCTTGTGTGAAACGATGAACCACAAGTACTTTGGGAGGCAGGTCATGTTTTTTAACCAGCTCAGCAAGATATTGAGAAGCAAAATTTATATCGGCTGAATCAAAAGAACCGATCACGGTTCCGGGCTTTTGTCCACCCTTCATGGAAAACTCAGGATCAATACCCAAATGGACTTTAGGATGAGAGAGGTATTTTTCAAGCACGGGGATCTCTTCCCTGAGTGAGCTTAAGCCAACTTGAATATCCAGAAATACGATCGCATTTATCTCTTCAGCCATGGCCATTACCTTATCGATCTCCTTGTCTGGCATACGAAGACGATACTTTCCCGATGAGCCTGGCGACTGTTGTGCTGTAGAAACGATGTAGTGTAAAGCAGGAATTGCGACAGTAGACGTATCTGCTTTTTGCCAACCGGCAACCTCTTCTTTCAGGCGCTTTAACATTTGCGGTTTTGGCAACTCCCCTAAAATACCCATTCGGGTGGAATACAAATTGCCGTAATAGGCAATGATCCTGTTAAAGGGGAGCAACGCCCCTGCTTTGGGGTATTTGCCATTAAAAGTCCATTTTCCCGAGCTATCTCCGTTAGCCATCTTGATGATTTTCTTCTTGTAGGCGGCAGTATCCAGTACTGCAAGAACAGGTTTATCGATCCGTTCGTTCTTATGGGAAGTAGATGGCGACAATTCATTTGCGGGATCCGATTGAGCATTGCTGCAGCTGGAGTGCAAAAGCATAAAAGTAAAAATCAGGAGATAGATGTGGTTATGTAAGTTCAAACGCATATTAGTTTAAGTTTATTCTCTCTCTGGGCGGGTTCCAGGAAATAAGCTTCGTATGCTAAAATTACCAAAGAAAAAGCAACAACTATCTTAAACTTGTAAACGGCAGTATTTGAATTACCTTTGCCACTACACAAAAAACAATTCTTTGGATTTTTCTTCTTTTCATTTTCATAAATCCCTGAGTGAGAGTCTTGCCATGAGTGGGTATAAAAACCCTACTCCAATACAGGAAAAGGCCATACCCGTGATCCTGGAAGGGAGGGATATCATAGCATCAGCCCAAACCGGAACTGGAAAAACTGCAGCTTTTCTGTTGCCCATATTGCATAAATTATTATCAAGCGATTATAAAGACAGCGAGGTTCATGCGTTGATCATGGTCCCTACACGGGAACTTGCAGTGCAAATTAGCAGTCACCTTGACGGCCTCACCTATTTCTCTTCGCTCAGTTCTATCGCTGTGTACGGAGGTGGAGATGGCGGTAGTTTTGTAAGGGAAAAGCAAGCCCTTTCACAAGGTGTAGACATTGTTGTAGCCACCCCTGGTAAACTCATCTCCCATTTGAACATGGGATATGTGAAGATGAAAGAGTTGAAATTTTTGATTCTGGACGAAGCTGATAGAATGTTAGATATGGGATTCCATGATGACATTATGAGGATCATCTCCCATTTGCCAGAAAAAAGGCAGACACTGATGTTTTCAGCAACCATGCCACCTAAAATACTGCAACTGGCAAAAACGATACTTAAAGACCCTGCTGAGGTCAGTGTTGCCCTATCAAAGCCACCGGAGAGCATCAAGCAAGAAGCTTATTTGGTCTACGACACCCAAAAAATACCAGTTATTGAGCATGTTTTAGCACAAAAGGAATACAAATCAGTACTCATTTTTTGCTCCAAAAAACAAACAGTAAAGCAATTGACCGGTCAACTTCAGAGAAAGGGATATAATGCAAAAGACATTCATTCTGATCTGGATCAAACCCAACGCGAGGATGTACTGTTAGAATTTGCTTCCAAAAGGTTACCTATCCTTATTGCCACAGATATACTCAGTAGAGGAATTGACATTGATCAGATTGAGCTGGTGATCAATTATGATGTTCCTTCCGATGGAGAGGACTATGTTCACCGGATTGGCAGAACGGCCAGGGCTGCAACCACAGGATCAGCAATTACACTGATCAACCCGGAAGACATACATAAATTTCAACGGATTGAGAAGCTGATTGAGCGGGTGATTGACAAAACAGCCCTGCCAGATCATCTTGGAGCAGGACCTGCCTATGAGACTGCAACAGGGAAAAACAGATTTAAAGGAAAAATCAGAGAAAAAAGCAATTCGAATGCTTCAACTCTGCAACAGAAAAATCATATTAACAGACCTGCAAAATCAAATCCTCATAATCCAAACAGGATTAAGCCAACTTTGGTTAAGCCTAATCAGAACACTGCTAATGATTAAGTTGAATCGACTTAATTAAAATCCGGATACATTTAATCTACCCCCGGTAATTGTTTTACCGGATAATGACGAAGTTGATTTTACAGATCCTAAAATAGCTGCTTTGATATCAGCAGCTGTTGCATTCGGATAAATGCTTTTATAAAGTGCTGCTGCACCCGTCACATGGGGAGTAGCCATAGAGGTGCCATTGTAACTCGAATACCGGTTGAAAGGTACTGTAGATATGATTGCCTCACCCGGAGCGCCCAGATGTACTGTTGAAGAACCGTAGTTAGAGAAAGAAGCCAATCCACCAGTGGAATTGATGGCTGCCACTGAAATTACATTCGGAAGATCATAATTTGACGGATAACTAGCAGATACATCATTATTTCTTGTATCATTTCCAGCAGCAGCAATAAACAATATTCCTTGAGCATTTGCACGGCTAATGGCATCATACAACAGTTGAGAATATCCCCCACCACCCCAAGAATTATTGGTTGCCACTAAATTCAGTCCGGCTTTTTTCAAATTAGTCATGTAGTCCACAGCCTTAATTGCATTTGAAGTCGTGCCTCCAGTAGAACCCAAAAATTTAGCAGCGATAAATTTGACTTTCCAGCAAACCCCTGCAACACCTGCTCCATTTCCACCTACTCCACCAATTGTTCCAGCTACATGCGTTCCGTGGGCATCTATACCAGGTCTGGAACTACTGCCATCATATACCGAATTGTTATTACCAGCAAAATCCCATCCATAAACATCATCTTTATATCCATTACCATCATCATCTCTCTTGTTTCCTGCTTTTTCTTTTGGATTAATTCCTGCATTTGCTGCAAGATCAGTATGTGAGAATTGATAACCCTCATCTATAATTCCAACATAAATCGATGAAGAACCTATTTTGTCGGCAGCCCATGCTGTTGAAGCTCCTATACCATATAC
>JBKCFW010000054.1:0-3793 GCA_046303675.1 bacterium | reverse complement strand
AGTGGTCTTATTCTTGCTGCATTGTTTCTTTTAATGATTTTGTTTCTGACAACAATAGCAAACATATCGGAAAGCGTTTTAAACAAAAAAAATAATGAACAAAAGACAACAATACGCAATAGGACAGCACGATCTATGCTGCGAGTTTCTAATCATTGGCAAGAATCATCTCGATAGCGGCAAAACTCTTTTTGAAGAAGTAGTTTCCTTAAAGGATCGTTTGCAAAAGGCGACAGATGAGCTTGATGAATGGCATGATGCCGCGAAACATGTGGATGCAGATTATGCTGATGAAGTTCATTGTAGCTGTGTGCCTATTTTGCGCAAACAATTGCAGGATGCTCGAAAAGAAATTGAACAGCTTAAAGCAAAACAATAACATGGAAGAAGTTAAACAAGCCAGAGTGCTTTATTTTTTGACTGGCGTGTTTATTGCACTTAAATTAACCGAGCAGATTCACTGGTCGTGGTGGTGGGTTTTTAGTCCACTTTGGATTCCAGCGGTATTACTGATCGTCATGTTGGCGATTTTTACGATACTGGAGCGATTTTTAATCAAATGAATCAAAAGACATTATACACAAAAAATGAGCAAAACAATAGCTATCGGAGACATTCATGGTGAACTCGATCACCTTAAAAATCTTTTCAAAAAACTATCTTTCACCGAAGATGATACAATCATCTTTCTTGGTGATTACATTGATCGCGGCAAAGATAGTAAAGGTGTAATTGATTTTGTTTTGTCTCTTGAGGATAAGTGCAATTTGGTTACTCTGCTGGGGAATCATGAGAGAATGGCTTTAGAATCTATGAAATGGTCTAGCGGTCAAATATCTAGCGCACAAATGCAAAAGTCATGGATGATGCATGGAGGCTATGAATGCTTGGAATCTTATGATTGCAAAGCTGTTCGAGACGGCTATCTCACTAGAGCGTTACATAAAATGCTTGAACTTCATGGTCAATTTTTAAATAATTTAAAACTCACTTACGAAACCGAAAACCACATTTTTGTTCATGGATTTTTGGCTCACGAACAAGATGTAGAAGATCAGGAAGAGTGGCGATGCATTTGGAACTCATTCAGAGAAATTTATCCACACAAATCTGGCAAAACTGTTGTTTGCGGTCACTCTATCCAAAGAGGTGGAGTTGTTGATGATGGATTTAGAATTTGTATTGACACGGGATCGTTTTTGCCTGATGGTTACATTACAGCAATGGTAATCGACGGACCAAAATATTCTTTCGTCAGCAGCAATTAGTTCTTGACAAGAAGCTCAATAAACAATAAAAAAGGGAAACAAAACACAAAACAATGGGAAAAAAAATAATCAAAACAGCGCAATTTATCACAGTAGCTGCATTCGCAGTCGTAATCGTAACATTCATTCCGAAAGCTTGCACACGACCAGATGATGCTACAAAATTGCTAAATCAACAAGGATATGCTGACATCAAAATCACAGGATGGCGACCAATGATGGCAGGTAAAGATGATTCGGTATCGACTGGATTTGAAGCAACATCGCCCAGTGGTCAGCGAGTAAGTGGAGCGGTAACAAGTGGATTGTTATTTAAAGGCTCGACCATCAGATTTGATTAATCACTGACAAACAAAAAAATGAACACGCGATATACAACAATCGGAACTGATCAAGTGCCGCATATCAAAAAACTAATCAATTGGTTGATTGCGGAAGTAATTTCTGCTGGTGGAGATGGTGATGCCTTATGGTATTCACGATTTTATTCTGTTGATGAAATCTTTTCTATTCTAAAAGAATGTGATCTTTATGATTTTACTATTGACAAACAAGATAATCGTATTACATTTGGCACGGGGCAAGAGTGGTTAGTCATCACAAATGATGAGAGAGACTGGATGAATGCTCCATCATGGCAACAAGTAAGAATTTGTTATTAAAAGAATAATATGAGAGAAATTAAATTCCGCATTTGGGACAGACAAGCTAAAGCGTGGGCAGAAAACGATTGCTCATTGCATTGCTTTAGCAATTGGCAGATTGATCCCTTCACAGGGCAGCTAACTGATTTTGTTGGTGCAATTGATGGTGATCGTGAAACGCGCTATAATGCCAATCCTGCTCCTAATTATTATTTTCGTGGCAGTGAGATTGTTAATGAGCCGAGATATGTTCTTGTTCAATTTACTGGCATGAAAGACAAAAATGGAGTAGAGATTTATGAGGGAGACTTTATTTGTTTTAATAGAACAGAAGGTCTTTATAGTGATCAAAAGTATCCAATTGTTGCGGCAACTCATCCTTATGTTCAAAACCGTTCTCATTTAGGCAAAGTAATTGGCAACAGCTTTGAAAACCCTGAACTATTAAAAGCATGAACAGAGAAATGAAATTCCGAGTATGGGACAAAGAAGATAAGAAATATGTTTCACCTTCTCACATAGCAATAAACGGTAATGGTATATTATTGATTACCAATTCTGGAATGTATTTAGATTTTAAAAATGAACATTACGCTCACTTAAGTCAAAAATACATCGTTCAACAATGGACTGGTTGCTATGATAAGAATCACACACCAATCTACGAGGGTGATATTGTTAAGGTCTACAGCGAGGAATTTGAAAATGAGAACTTTACTGGAAAAGTAATTTTTGATGAAGGAAGTTTCTTAACTTGGATTAACAAAAATGATATTAGGAGTGTATGGAGTGGCGACGATATTGAAGTCATTGGAAACATTATGGAAAATCCTGAACTCTTAAAAGCATGAGCGTCAAAAGGCTGTGGAGAATTTGGGCAAAAGCAATGGGGCAAAAGGCAACTGAGCATGATGGAGAAGCAGACCTTGCGGCAATCATACGGACTGTGTTTTGGGTAGTGAACTTAATTACCTGCTTCTTTATTATCGCCAACACACTAAGACATTGGTAAACGCATTTAAAAAATATGAACAAATACACATACAGCATCCGCTCCTACTATCCAGAATATAAACAGCCATGGATGGCATTTAAAAAGAATTTAAATAGACAATACGCTCTAGGTTACTTTGATGCTCTTCGTGAACAACCATCTCCACGACCTCACACACAACTCGTTCGTAGTGATGGCGTGGTAGTAGAAGAATTTGAAGCTCACGAAGAAGTGCATATTGGTATGGTTGCTGGTTTTGCTACAGCAGAGCAATTGCGACGAGCAGCACAAAAAGCTTTAGACCGAGCAGACCGTATTGATAAAATGAACATCAAAATACTTGGAAAAATTAAAAACCGTTTCGATAAAGATCTTATCAAAATGCCCGAAGATATTTGGACAAACAATAAATACCGAATTCGACTTGATCAAACTGGAGAATGGGAAAAAGTAAGTTATGATATAGGCGTGGCAAGCATAATTGAACTTGGAATAGTAGAAGAATAATATGAGCGAAACATTTAAAAACGTAGGAGAGATGTTGGATTATTTTACAAAAGAAGAAATGATTCAAGAAAGGTTTTCAGAACGTCTGATGTCAGCATATCCACAACTCTTTCCAAAGGATGACGATGGCAAACCCAAGCAACCTGATTGTGGAGCATGGTGTCCAGTTGGATGGCAACCTATGGTGGAAGAGCTATGCTCTAAGCTCGCTAAGATTGTAGAGGAAAAGAACCTAACTTTCGAGATTGGTCAAATCAAAGAAAAGTTTGGAGGACTGCGATTCTACTATTCATATAAAGGTGATCGTGTTGATGAAATCTCCGATCTTATTCATGGTGCTGAAGAGCGTAGCTTTAAGATTTGCGAAGTCACTGGTGAAG
>JBKCFW010000053.1:0-2701 GCA_046303675.1 bacterium | reverse complement strand
ACCCGATGCGTTGTCCCTTCACAAAAACCATCCCCGAATCCGCATAAGTGTCAGATTTAAGTCTATAATCTTTAAGTGATCATGTCAACATTAAATAAAACAGAGTCTAAACTGACATGTATAGCTCCGGTATCTGACGTCAGGATACGGTGTACTTCATCTTGACGCATGATACGTTTCTTCGTCGTTTTATATGTAAAACGTGTGTATTTATAATAAGATGAGTAATGCTTTACGATCGCTGTTCCAATTTACATTGGAATTGCTTCAACATACACAAAATTCTCTATGCCCAACTGATGCATTCGATCAACTCCGTCAATTTATTTCCGGTTTCATTCGTCATATACAGTCTTTGTTGTCGGAATCAAGGTGCGAAAGTTGAAATTCTAAAATGAAAATGAATCAATCATAATCTAGAATGCATTGAATTCTGCTGATGTTGCGATCATGAGTGTATTAGGTATAAAATATGAATACGTCTTCACATATCATGTTAGGAGGCGTTTGTAGTGAATAACCCACGTGTTCATGAAGAAGAAAAAGATTGTTGCGATGTGACAATAATAAACGATGATGTAGTGGCGTCAGCTCGACAAATTCAACTGCCAAACGAGTTAATTGTTCGCATGTCTAACTTTTTTCAAGCGCTAAGTGATCCCACTAGACTTCGTATTGTACATACTTTGATTCATTCGGAAATGTGTGTCTGTGATCTGGCTGGGGGATTGGAAATGACGCAATCATCTGTTTCACACCAACTTCGATATTTAAAGAACTTGGGATTGGTCAAGCGCAGAAAAATAGGACGAATGGTCTACTATAGTCTGGATGACGAGCATGTCTTGATTTTGTTTGAGACTGGACGAGCTCATATCACGCACCAGTACCCGTTTGTGAATCAATAAACTCAGATAAACTTCAATGGAGCTAAAAAATTAATGAGGAAAAAATGGTTACTATTCCTAATGTTTTTCATGCTGTTCCCCGGAGTGGTGTCGGCGCACACCGATTTAGAGAATGCAATCCCGAGAGAGAACGAAACCGTAACGGTTCCCGTTACGGACGTGATTCTGGACTTTGAAAATCCAATTGGTTCAATGAGCACGTTAATAGTGAGAGATGAAAAAGGTATTGCAGTACCATTATTATCAGTTGTCGTGGATCAAAAGAGAATGTTTGGAACGTTGAAGAATCCACTACCAAATGGAACTTATCAAGTAGATTGGCGAATTGCAGGTTTAGATGGACATGTAATTTCTCGATCGTATCTATTCCAGATCAAATTGCCAAGTGATACGTTAAAAAAAGAGGGTTCGCCATCTATATCGCCGATTCCCGGATCCTTAACTGACAATCCACTTTCTTCGATTGAAACATCCAGTCAAACTATGATCCAACCCGATCAAGAGTCCATGAATACGTCACGTTACAGTATTTTCATATTCAAGGTTATTGTCATAATTTTCACCATTTTGTTGATTATTTTTGTCATTTTTCGGATTGTTCGACGTCATCACTATCATTCAGGGAGTGAATAACATGTCAAAGAAACGTTTGGTTCAGGATGATCGCACAAAAAAACGGATGAAAATTGTAATGCTTGGTTCGATTGTGTTTATTTTTATGGGACTTTTGATTTATATGGTTTCCAATCAACAGAATCCATCAATTCTTTCAGTTGATGCAAACATCGAAACAGCAATCAAAGATCAACCGATACTCGGGCAAAAGAATGCCGAAGTTACCATTATTGAGTTTGGGGATTATAAGTGTCCAGGTTGCAAGGCATGGAGCCAATATTTGTTTCCAGAAGTGAAAAAAAGATGGATCGATACTGGAAAAGCCAAACTGGTATTTATACATGCAAACTTGCACGGTGACGAGTCGGCTTTCGGTGCTGCTGCTTCAGAAGCGATATACAAACTGAATCCGACAGCGTTTTGGAATTTTAACAAAGCACTATTTGATCTACAACCAGAATCTGACCATGATTCAGTTTGGATTACGGATGAGGCATTATCACTGGCAGCAATAAAGTCTGATTCAAATTTGGATTTAAATACCTGGAACGAATTTCGAAAATCGGATGAGATCAAACAACAAGTGGAATTGGATAATCAACTGATGAAACAATTCAATGTACAAAAAACACCAACGGTAATCATTGATGGAGTCGTCCTGGAAGATCCATTCGATCTTCAGAAGATGGAAGCGTTGATTAACGGAAAACAAGAGGTAGAATAATGCGCGCTGAGAAGTGGTCCGGACATTTATGGCTATTGTATGCAGCATGGCTGGTATCAGTTATTGCTACCCTAGGAAGTCTGTATTTTAGCGAAATCATGCATTTCATACCTTGTGAACTATGTTGGTATCAGCGTATATTAATGTATCCGCTGACCATTTTACTCGGTTTTGCAGCGTATTTTGGTGAATTACAAATTCGAAAATATGTCTTATCAATGGCGATCATTGGTGTAAGCTTTTCTGTTCATCATTATTTATTACAAAAGTGGTCGGGTTACGGCGGATTCATGACTTGTTCGCAAGGTATTCCGTGTAATCAGGACTACATTGACTGGTTTGGTTTCGTAACAATCCCCTTGTTGGCGATGGTGGCATTCCTCTTGATCATTGGTATGATCAGCTGGTCGCTGATTAAGGAACGGTTTGAACGGAAGGCGGATACAGAATGAAT
>JBKCFW010000052.1:0-6192 GCA_046303675.1 bacterium | reverse complement strand
ATCAGTGAATAAATAAATTTATTTTGCTCAGGTGCTATGGTTGAGATGATCTCATTGGCATCCAGATCATGGGCCAATTTAATTGTATTCTTCAAGTTGCCAAGTATGGGATAGTTGGTGAGTTCAGTTACATGATGACTGTCTTCTATATAACCCAGAAGCTGTGTATTTACCCCCTCTTCTTCAAAATACTTTGTCAGTCGCTTTGCTGTTTCGTTGTACCCTAATATAATTACTTTAGTAACGAGGCTTTTTTGATACCTGATATAATCCTTGAATCCAAAAAATAAAAAACGAGTCAATAACAATCCAAGAGCAAAGCCCATCATAGAAAAAAGGATAAATGAAACAGGGATATCCATCTGTCTGGAAACAACAAGATATAATAATACCATGATCACCCATATGATAAAAACCTGTACAGTCCGTTTTGCAAATGATTCAAATTTTAAAATGATCGAATCAGCATATGCGCCGAATAATAACGATGAAGCTACCCAGTAAATATTCAGATACAAACAATAAGACGTGAAATAAGATTCTATATGTTCGAAAGAATAGTCTGCAAAGATGAACACCAATAACAACAAAGACAGATTCAATATGAACAGATCAAATAAGAACAACGAGAACTGTAAGTAATATCTTAACTGACTTTGCATAAAAAATAGATAAATAATATTGCTAACAGAAAAAATTAATAATATTTAGAAATTAAAACCTCAACGATCCGTTCTGCACTTTTACCATCCCAGCGCTCCGGCACTGAGGCCGACTTCCAATCTCCTTTGATGATGCGTTGAACATACTGTCTAAGTAAATTAAGATCATTGCCCACGAGAACATTGGTCCCGTACATAACCGTTTCGGGTCGTTCGGTAGTATCTCTCAAGGTGATACATGGAATGTCTAAAACAGTGGCCTCTTCAGTTATGCCGCCTGAATCAGTTATGATGCCCTTAGATGACCTGATCAGATAAATGAATTCCAGGTAAGAAAGTGGATCAACCAAAACAAGTCCTTTTGTATCAATCGAAAGGTTATTTAACATTGATCTTGTTCTTGGATGAGCAGGAAATATGACCGGAAAGTCTTTGAGTAATTCAGATAGGGATGTGATAAGTTCTTTTAAAATTGAAGGATCATCAACATTGGAAGGTCTATGAAGCGTTAAAATAAAATAGTTTTGAGGTGACAGTCCATGTGAATCCCAAAAATCCGGCTTTTGAAGTCTTCCTGAATTTTGCAACAACGTATCGATCATTGTATTACCAACAAAATGAATTCTTTGAGAAGCCACCTTCTGGGATATCAATAAAGATGTTGCCATTGTTGTGGTGGTAAAGAAATGATCACAAATTGAATCTGTGACAATGCGATTAACTTCTTCAGGCATGGTCATATCTCCCGAACGAATTCCTGCTTCAACATGAACACAATCCACACACATTTTTTTTGCTGTGATGGCACAAGCCATCGTTGAAGTAACATCCCCTACGACTACAACTACATCTGGCTTGTTAAGCGCTAATTCATGCTCAAAAGCTTTCATGATCGACCCTGTTTGTTCAGCCTGAGATCCTCCACCGCAAGCGAGATTAACATTAGGTGCAGGTATATCCAATTGATCAAAAAATATACCGCTCATTTTTTGATCAAAATGCTGTCCGGTATGTACTAGTCGGTATTGTAGTTTTGAATAGCGGGGCTGGGATGCTTTTAATGCTTTTATAATTGGAGCGATCTTCATAAAATTTGGACGAGCTCCAGCAACAAGAGTTACGAGCATAATGTTTAGTTATTATACTTTATGTTAGAAGAATAGATATAGAAAAGAAATACTAGGCCATTGACAAGGCCAATTGCCGATCATACTGATTAATCAGGCTTACTGTTTCATGAATATTAGGTCTGGATGATGCGCCAAAGAGAATTGATTGGACATTCGGCAATGAAGTCACATATTGAATTGCTTTTGATGGTGAAGCAGCTCCTCCTGATAATACCTGCATGGCAATAGCACGAAGTTCTCGCGTATTCAAGATGTGCTCATATAAATCCTTACCTCCAGACATTCTAAACCCATCGATGTTGATCGAAGAACAAATGACCGGGTTTCTTATGCCTATTTCTTCCAGCAAATCCAGCAAGACTGGCATGTTCATAGTAATATAGCCAGGTTCAGCATTATACTTTTTTATGATATACGTATGATAAGCTTTAAATACATCTTTCATTCTAAGGCCAATCAATAAATCGGTGATGACATTCTGAAGAAAAATCACCGGTGTATTTAGGCCCTTGAACATTTTCATTTCTGAATCGATCAACAATTCCATCAAAGAAAAAATATCTTTAGAGGCAAGAGCAAACCCACCTTTAAAAACAGAACTAATAAAGTTGCCAGGCACATACTGCTTCAATGCCCCAATCATACCCAGTTCAGTAACTGCATTTGCGTATTTGTGTGCATATGGTAGACATGGATAAATCTTGAAACTCCTGTAAGTATCCTGTTTAGCCCTAATAAGGTCACATATCGTTGATATTCGCTCATGCGTGGTACACATGAATGTATTAACTCCTTCATCACGGACCATATCAAGGGTTTTTAATATTGATTCGTCTTGCTTGAATTTAATTGACTGTGCGCGGGCTTTTTCATCTGATATATGATTGACACCAAAAAATTGATTATCGCCAAAAATTATTCTTTCCATATTGTTAATTTTTATGTTGTTTGATCATTTCAATGACCCTATCCGTTTGAAAAGCAGCGCTGAATGTGTTTATTTCATTTTTATGCCCTCCTGCAATAGCATTGATAAAATGATCCATTTGCAAGGAATATTCTTCGCCCCTTAAATAATAAGAGACAGGATCAGTTAGCTGGTTGATGTGTCTGATGTTCCAGCCTGAATCATAAACGCTATTGTGGGGTGATTTTTTAAAAAAGACTTTTAACTCTGTAGAATCAACAATCATTTTTCCATTTGTACCTATAATTGTAAGCGATGTTGACATTTTTCTATATGTCTCGTCACTCCAATTGACATTAAGCACTCCAGAAACTCGACTATTCGTTTGCAGCAATGCATATACAGCATCCTCAACCTCACCGTCAAAGTAGGTTTTTAAAATAGTTCCATTCACTGCTGAAATCGGATCTATCAAATAATTGACAAGGTCAATAATATGTGCAGCATAATCCATCAGACATCCACCCCCTTCTTCAGGTTTTGAACGCCAGGTGCTTTGTTTTGACTTAATCACTACCGGTCCATTCATGTTAGCCTCAAAATGTTGTATAGTCCCAAGCTGTGAAGAATCTAATATTTTTTTAGCTTCTTGAAAAGTGCCGATAAACTTATTATGATAACCAACCTGATTTACCAATCCGCTTTTGGCTGCGAGATCTACAAGCATTTTCCCTTCTTGCGTATTTAAACAAAAAGGCTTTTCGACAAAGACATGAATTCCGTTGGAAATCATGTCCTTTACTATTCCTGCATGAAATCGTGTAGGTGCAGCAACAACTGCTGCATCGGGCTTTGCTTTGTTGATCATCTCCCTATAATCGCCAAAACCCTGAAATTGCCCATATTTAGACAATACGCCAGTCACTAACGAAGAAGTATCAGCAATACCTACAACATTAACATCATGACGTGCGCCTAAAATGGCCAAATGAGAAATTCCCATTTTACCAATACCAATAACTCCAACTTTAATCATGGTGATTTTATTTTATTTAAACTCCAGCTTGATAACAACCTAAGAATACAGGCTATTGACATGCAAAGCGATTGATTTCACGCTTGAACAAATGATAGGCAGCCTTTCCGGCATCAACTAGCTCGGTTGATGGTTGTTGGTTTTCAATATGTTTAAGCAAATGGAAAACCTTGGCAGTGTTGAGATCAGGAATATGATGCATTAGCCCTTTTGAGATCAATAACTTGTCTACTTCCAAGAGCTCTCCCTGGTATACTGATATTGTGGGGATACCTATCATCGCTAATTCCCTTGTCATAGATCCTCCTGCACCAATAAACAGTGTGCATGAACTGGCTATATCATCAAATGAAAGCGGCTTAGGGGGAATATGTATTTGACTAAATCGCTTATCAGCATAATGGCGGGCCTGGGTTTTATCTCTTGGCAAGACAGTAATATCACACGCGTGTTGTAATTCAAAGAGTAAGTCATCCAAAAAGTTTTGCTTTCCATTGTAATATTGAGCGGTTAAAGGTTCAGGTCTGATAAAAAGTATGGGGTTATGCGATGCCTCAAGTGATTTTCGACTATTGTAAATTCCATCCGCCTTAGACCACAGATATATTCCTTCCTTCACTCCTGGATATCGGATAAACTTTTGAGAAAATCTATTCAGTTTAAAAAAAGAGGAAATTGACATTTTCTCAGGTATCAGAACTCGATCAGCAAACAGAAAACAAATAATATTTCCCAAAGCATGTTCGTTATCATTCGTGTAAATAGATGGTACACCTAGCCACTTTGCAACAACAGGAGAATGGAAAGAACTTTGTGAAACAGCCAGGTCAGGTTTAAGAGCAGACAGATGTTTTTTAAGTTGTACGATCCTGATTGGATAACCAAATATTTTTTTGAAAATACTTTTTCCATAATGCTCTCCCACAACAGTATGTTCAAGGTTTTTTTCCTTAAGCAATTCCAGCGTATTTGCGAGAGGTCTAGATGTGATGATTATGGTATGCCCTTCATTCTCCAGATCTTTGATCATGTCGTAAAACATGTTAATGTGTGGAGAATTTGATAAATCAAACCAGATTTTCATAACTAATTAAGTTTAGCGTATACTAAATGGCTGTATTGATAACATGGCGATACTTGGCATTAGCAGCACTTATAAATGGTGCATTTATGATCAGGTTGTAATGATCAAAGCAAAGACGTTGCTTTATCATTTCAACATACTTTTCATAATAGGTTTTTTCAGATCGCAAAGGATCCACATTCAAATAAATAGAGATGTCTCTATTATCATATTGAATTTGAAACTGTCTGATAAATGGATCACCCCTAAAAAGAATACTGAAGAATGAAGAATGGAGCATGTTATTTTTTGTATCCTTAACCACATCAAAAGATCGTCCGATTATATCACCAATAATTGGGAAATTTCTTCCGCATAAACATTGCTGCTCTTCAGAAAATCTGATACGATCTCCGGTAAGATACTTGAGCATAATAAACCCCTCATTAACAAGATCTGTACTTATAAAATTCGATTCGCCATCAATTTCAAAATATGACCGGGTGTTTATCAAATGCATTTTCTTGTGTTCACATTCAAAAGCAGAGACCCCGGCCTCATTGCAGCCATATTGATTAAACACTTCAACATTGAATGCGCTGCTAATATTGTTCCGCATAACCTCAGTTAGTATCTCTGCAGTGCTTACTATACTTTTGAGATGAGGGAAATCAAATGACCCCGAACGTTTAATATAATCAGCAATAAGATTTAATGCACTCGAATAACCATATATGAATTTTGTTTTGGACTGCTGAATACGTTTAATATATTGTTGTATTGAAAAATCGTCAAGTGTAAATGCAGAGTAGACATCAATGTTCATGATCTGATAAAATGCAAAGTGTCTGATACTTGATTTAACTATGGATGTTCCTGCAATAAATGCAACTCGGTCGCCAAGTTTATACCCGGCGGCTTCCCAGGAAAGAAATATGCCTGCCCATAAATAAGATCTTGCATCAGCCGTAGTGAGATACACAAGGGGTATTCCTGTAGAACCTCCAGTGCCTTTATTATATAGCTTCTTTGTATAGGAATTGGAAATGAAATCTTTAAAGTTTGTTCTTATGGCATCTTTTGTTAATACTTCAAGGGCTTCGTAAGATGCTGCATGTTTATAAAATGTTGTTGAAGAAGTGGCAATATTAAAAACTCGTTCAAGCCCCGCTTCTTGTATTTTGCACAGATCCTGAAATGACATGTATTGCTGCTCTCTCAATAACGACAATGTAGTATTAAGAGATGTTCCTCCAAAAAGATCAAGCATAGCCAATCGCGGATGAGTCGATGAAAAAGAATTACTCATAATTAAGAAATGATGTTATTTCAATAGTACAAAGTGGGAATGAAAGAAAGAGACGCGAAGTTTTTCATTACAATCAGTCAGACAA
>JBKCFW010000051.1:0-6612 GCA_046303675.1 bacterium | reverse complement strand
TGTTGATTCGTTTATGCGTTTAGGATTTATCAAATAAACAAATAAACGTATAAACAAATAAACCCTGTATTTCCTCGTTTTTGGCTGTATTTATGCAAACAATTCCATGACAGGCTTGCCAGCACCATCTGGAGTTGTATAAAAAGGTCTCTCCTCAACCAAATAATGTTTTTCAGGAGGTATACCTAATGCATGATAAATAGTCTGATGAACTTGATCAATTACTATAGGATTTTCTACAGTCTTACAAGGTCTTTCATCGGCAGTTTTGCCAAAAACATTTCCTCTCTTGATACCGCCTCCAAACATCAACATTGAGCATCCGTCGGTAAAGTGACGATGCATTCCGTAATTCTTGATATCATTTATTACTTCCGGTTGATCAACCTGTTCTTGTACTTTCAAATCTGGGCGACCTTCAACCATCATATCCCTGCTAAATTCACTAGCCAACACGACCAGGGTACGATCCAAGTGCCCTGACTTATCAAGGTCTTTAATCAATTGAGCAATGGGCGCATCAATTTGCCTCTTCATTTCTGTCAAAGTAGTATGTCCATTTTCATGAGTATCCCACTGCTTGAATGGTTCGTATTCGGTTGTCACACTAATAAATCTCGCGCCCTGTTCTGTAAGCCTTTTTGCCATCAGACAGCCAAGTCCAAACTTTCCGGTGTTGTAGATATCATAGCTCTCTTTGGGCTCTTTACTCAAATCAAAAGCAGCAGCCTCGGGAGAGTTAAGCAACATGTAAGCTTGTTCCATTGATCTTTTGAGAGACTCTTTTTGATAATCACTTCCAAATTCACCTGCAGCGCCCTGACTGATGAGTTCATTATATAGTTGATTTCTTTTCTCAAATCTGCTTGTGTTCATTCCAACAGGAGGCCTGACACTTTCCAATCCTGATGATGGGTCTGGGATTAGAAATGGACCATATTCATTTCCTAAAAATCCTGCTGTATGAAAGGCTTTTAATTCTTCTCCCTCTCCTACAGTAAATCGCTGTCCAATATCAACGAAAGCAGGAATTACAGGGTTTTTAGGTCCCAATTCCTTAGATATCCAAGAACCAATATGTGGTGCCAAAACAGACAAAGGTGGTTTGTAGCAAGTATGCCAGTGGTATTGGTGACGCGAGTGAAGTATGTGTCCAAGATCTGCTGCAACATACGAACGGATAACGGTTCCTTTATCCATTACTTGTCCGACTTTTTCCAAACCCTCAGAAAAAAATACACCATCCAATGCAGTAGGCACAGACTTGAATGTACTTAGTACTTCATTTGATTGCATTCCCTTTGTAAACGGAGTATATCGTTTGGGGTCGAATGTTTCAGTATGGGCCATGCCCCCACCCATCCAAAGCAGGATAACGGTATCAGCTGTTGTTTTTATCTTGTTTGTATTACAAGAATTCAAGAATAGACTTGACATGGTTGATCCTGCCCCAAGAGCAGCAATGGCGGCAGCACTTGTCGTTTTTAAAAATTTTCTTCTGTCTGTTGTATTACCCATGATATTATTTTAAAAAAATGAATTAATAAATAATCTGAAATTCAGGAAGTAATAAAATCGCCCAAAAAAGATCCTGAATGGAATCAACTGATGGATCTACTCCCAATAACTTCTTTGCAGCTGCAAGCTCTTTGGGTTGTGGAGTGCGCCCCAAAGCTCTTGAATACAATTCGTTGATAATAGTATCAGTTGTCTTGTACTGCTGCTTCCATTTTTCAGCACCACGCTTCATTGCTGAATTAAACCGTTCTCCATTAGTTAACTCAAGTGCTTGCAACAAATTGGCTTGTGACTCTCTGCTGGTTGATACATTTTCACGGTTGGGTCTTCCAAGGGCTGTTAAAAAACTATTGTTGGGAACAAGAGAAGCTCGAGCAAACATAGGAAAAGAATTCGAGGCAGATTGATCAACCTTTGGCTTGTACATCATTATAGAATCAGGAAATACCGGGCCCACCACCAATCCTGCGGCATCAGCAAACTGCTCAGCAGTCATCCTTTTTCTTACTACCCCTTTGAATACATATTCTTTTGTCATCACCTCAGTGGGCGCTTTGAATCCAACGGAAGGCAACTGATATGCATTTGAAGTAGCAATCAAATAAATCAACTCTTTGAGGTCCTTTCCATTTTGCTGAAAGTTGTAAGCAAGCCAGTCGAGAATATCCTGATTCCATGGATCATTATCCATGATGTCGACAGGCTCAATAAGTACTCTTCCCATGAGCTGAGCCCATACCCGATTTACAATTGTTCTGTAAAACCGGCCATTCTCAGGCTTTGTCATGTTCGCAGCAAGCTGAGCCATTTTCACTTTTCGTGTGGCATTACTATCAATAGTCCCAAGTTCTTTCCAGAGCATGCGTGGGGCTGTATACTTACCTGTTGGTTTATCACATCTATTTATTTCGAGAGAACTATCAGCAAAGATGTTTGCAAATCCATAAGCGTCAGTAAGTTTCCAGTCGCTAATGAAACTATTGTGGCATGATGCACATTTCAAGTTTAAACCAAGAAACACCTGCGCCACATTTTGGGCTGCCTGCATCTCAGTTGTCTGACTTGCATTTACAGCACCTCTCCATCTGATACCTTCAATGAAGCCTTTTGACTCTTCAGATGGACTCACCAACTCCTGAGCAAACTTATCATATGGTTTATTTGATTTAATTGAATTATAGAGCCAATCAGTGATATTGAATCGTCCTCCGGTGATATATCCAGTACCTGTGTAATCATTTCTCAATGCATCATTCCAAAAGGTGAGCCAATGAGTTGTGTATTGGTCGTTACGATTAAGCAGCTCTCTTACCCACAACGCTCGTTTATTGGGCCTGACATCTTCTGTGAAAGTTTTCAGTTCGGCAGGGGTTGGTAATAATCCTATAATATCAAGAAAGATCCTTTTCAAAAAAATCTTATCATCCACAACTGCTGGCCATGAAGTTTTATTGGCGACAAAATAATTGTTAACGAACCTGTCAATCGGATTGGATAAGCCATTTACTTCTGCGGGCAACACGGGATTCCTGGGAGCTAATTCTGCAATTTTGAAAAGATTCTTGTTATCAACCCCATCAGGCCAAGGCGCGCCCTTTTGTATCCAGAATTCAATCACAGCCACATCTGCAGCACTCAAACGCTTTCCTTTTGAAGGCATTGCATCCTTGTGGCCATCAGGTAAAGTGATCCTTCGATACAATTCACTTTTACTTGCATTACCAGGTTCAATAACCGGACCATTTTCGCCCCCTTTAAAAACAAATTCTTTTTTATCAAGTCTTAATTCTCCTTTGATCTTTTCTTCACCATGACATTGGTAACAGTTGTGAGCAAGAATTGCCCTCACCTGTACATTTAATTCAACTTCCTGCTTGGGTGTAAGTGCTTCAGCATTACTTGCCAACAAGGTTGAGACAGAAGAACTTACAGCTGTGTTATTTTCAATACTATTGTTCCATGGAAGAGCACTGCTGAGATAATCCTTTCCATGCGTTAAAGAGGCTCCAAAATGACCTGCTACAGAAACACCAATTGCTGTCAGAAATAAGAACAAACGATATGATTGAATTTTCTTATGTGCGTTCTCTTTTATGGCGCCTTTTAGTTGATACCATGAAACTATGCCCACCAAAAACGTTGCTATGCCTATCCACTGATGAAGAAATAATAAGTCTTCCCCATAGTCTCCGTCCTGAGCTAATAATAAACCAAAGGCTACGGATAAGGCAGAAGTTGCAACACCGGCAATAATCAGAAGATTGATTCCAGGCCTTAAAGCAGAATTAAAATTTTTAAGTGTGAAAAATTCCAGCAACGCGGCAAATATGAGTAAGCCAACCGGGAAATGCACCATTAACGGGTGAAGCCGACCTAAAAACGTCCACAACCAAAATGACATGGGTGCTGCTGATTCAGTTGAATTTGCGAGAACAACATTCAGTAAAGCAGTCAGACAAAAAAACACAAGCGCCGCGGAAACAACAAAAAGTTTATTCCGCTTAAATAATCTGTTTGACAAGTTTCTCTTCACAAGGTAGGCTTTAAGGTTTTGTGGCCCTAATTTATCGAAAAAAAGAGAGATTTTATGGTTTTGTAAACGCCCTTTTCAGAAAAAATAAAGTCACCTAATGTTAGAAATTAATGAACTCATAAAAGATCGGTTGGCAGCGATCTTTTATATGAGAGAAAAATTGCTAGAAACCCATATTTACAATCACTAAAACAAATTATTCTTATGGCTCTATTTTGAAAACATATGCATGATCACACGGACGATTGGATTCAATTTGAAGATCGTCAGGTATATCAATACTGATCGTTCCATCAAGCTTATCGTAGCGCCAGCTAAGGGGGTTATTGACGCCAAGCATATAAACTTGTGAACCTTCTTTTGGCTTGACTGATTTCAATTTAAGTTCCTTACCGGGCCATTCGGTAGCGATCGCAAAAACTGATTTACTGTCTTTACTTTTTGTATAACGTACTGTCCCCTCAGATTTTACTGAAAAAGATCTTGTGCCATATATGCCTTCTCCGTTAACCTGCAACCATTTGCCGATATCCTTCAACCTTTTTTCCTGCACAGCTGGTAAAGCTCCTTGTCCGTCAAGATTTACGATAAGCAGAAGATTGCCCCCGTTCGCAACAATATCAACAAACATCTTTACAAAATCCTTCGTGCTGATCACATTCTCATCCGTATCCTGCCAGTTGTATCCAAACGACTGACTGATGCCACGATTGGCCTCCCATGCATGTGCTTGAACTTTATCATCGTTATCATGGAATTCACTGGTAAAAATGTCACCTCTTTTGAAACGAAGTCGTTGTCCGCTCTCATCCAATCCATATCGATCATTCACTGCAACTTCTTTTCTTCCCTCTGCACGGTTATAGAAATAGGATGAAATTTCATAAGTTTTCAACGCTTCAGCTGAAGCGTCCCATTCCCCATCATACCAAAGAATATCAGGATCGTATTTATCAATAAATTCAGTTGCCTGAGGAACAATGTAATCTTTCGCAAAATTTTTGACCGCGATCTTTCCGGAGGATTTTTTTTCCAATATGGGATCGTAGGGTAACATCTTTCCGGCCCAAGCTCGATTTGAGAGAACTCCTTGTTCATTGATGATTGGATATTCCCATTCCTCCACACTAAAATAAAAACCAAATTTGAGTCCATTTATCCTGCATTGCTCGACCAATGGTTTTATCAGATCTTTTTTGGGACCCATATCACCGGCATCCCTGTGGGTATATGATGAAGGCCACAAACAGAAACCTGAATGGTGTTTACTGAATGGAATGATATATTTCATACCTGCCTCTACTGCCAAATCTGCAAGCTTCTCAGGGTTATATGTTTTTGCACCAAATAGCGGAATGAGGTCATCTCGCTGAACATCTTTACCCCAGTTTTTTTCATGATATATTATCGTCGCTGAATCAGTATAGATCTGATTCTCATACCAGTCGGGATACATCGGCCCTTCCTTTCGTTTAGGTGCCCATCCCCCAACTGACCAGAGTCCCCAATCAATGAACATCCCAAATTTGGCGTCCCGTAGCCATTCCGGTGCCTCATGACTGTCAATTGAGGAAGGCGTAGGTTTCCATTTTCCTTCCTGATTAACTTGTTGAACGATCGCGTATTGTTTGGAAGCACGCCCCATCATGTCTTCAGAGTATTTCTTACTGAGATTTTCCAGAGAATATTTATAATTGAACGGCTTATAATTCGATGGACGCCTATTCTGTTCAGGTGCTGTCGGAATTGCATCTTTTACATATGACTTTTGAAATTGCTCAGCTGTTTCTGTGGCATTTTGGGCGTAAATAAGGCATGGTGCACCAAGTGACAAGAACATGCAAATGCAAATAGCCAATGACTTTATTGCCTTCATTTTTTTTGTATTTGGTTATAATTCTCTCTGATATAAATAGAATTGAGTAATCATTAATTACCCATCATATGGTTATTCAAAAGTTACTGATTTTCTGATTTAAATCCAGAGAAACTAAATGTGATAAAGAAAAATAATAAAAATTAATTAGACCCCGATTGTTAAGCTATCTGTTTAGTATTGTTCTAAACCGATGAGCTGTTCGATTCTTTTTCTGCTTTTCCAGTTCTTGATTTGTTTTTCTCTGTAGAGGACTTCCTTTTTTGTTTGGAAGGTTTCGGTGTACTTAACTGTCCAGTCGTTGGCAGTACCTGTAAATCCTTTATGGTGGGTGTTGTGTTTTCGAAGGCGCTCTTGAAGGTTATCCCCTGTAAAACCCACATAGTAAGTATTACGTGTTGCTGAATATAGAATGTAGAGAATCCACATGAAGAAGTGCTGTAAAATACAAAAGCCACCCGAAGGTGGCTTTTGTGGGAGTTGACGGGATCCCTGCCTGCCGGCAGGCAGGCCTGTCTCCAGGAGGGAGAGAACCGCGACCCGTTCTGTATTAGCCTAATCCATTGCCCAAATAAAAAAAGGTCACCAATTAGTGACCTTCTGTGGGAGTTGACGGGATCCCTGCCTGCCGGCAGGCAGGCCTGTCTCCAGGAGGGAGAGAACCGCGACCCGTTCTGTATTAGCC
>JBKCFW010000050.1:0-2754 GCA_046303675.1 bacterium | reverse complement strand
GCTCAAGAGAAAACCGATCAACAACACTGCGATCAGTTTGCGAACGATTTCCAGCATGACCAAAGGACCGTTGCTGTATTTTCGATCGAGCCAAAGTGCAGCATACGAACTTTTGCTCATCTTCTTGACCATCAATGCCCAAATAAAAGGAGACATGGTCACTAGCCCAATAACCGCACAAAGCAGATTGGTCATGAATTGATCTTTGATGTATTGCAGCAAAAAAGGCTGAACAAAATAATCGATGAATAATGTCATTGCGATCATCAATGCGGTATTGATCGTAATGATCTGGAAATAAAAATTAAGCAGCCGTTTCCAGTTGCTTTTACTTTCAATGATCTGAGAACTACTGCTGTACTCTTCAAGTGAAAGAATCCAACGTGCGGGAAGCATCTTTGTCAACAACACATAAATAGGCTCCGCCATTCGGATCATGTAAGGTGTTGCAAATGTTGTGATCACCGAAACACCAACTGCAATTGGATAAATTTGTGCACTGATCACATTGAGCGTGAGTCCTAGTGTTGCAATGATGAAGGAAAACTCACCAATCTGTGCCATGCTCGTGCCAGCTTGAATAGCTTGCTTGAGGGGCCGTCCTGCAAAAAGTGCACCTGTGGTTACAAAAAAAGTTTTACCAAGCATTACAGAAAAAGTGATGATCATTACCGGTACTGCGTATTGCAACAACAGTGCTGGATCGATCAGCATGCCCACAGAAACAAAGAATACAGCGCCAAAAAGATTTTTTACAGAGGTCACAAGTGTTTCAATCCGATGTGCCTGTGTTGTCTCAGCCAACAAAGAGCCCATAATAAATGCTCCAAGGGCTGCGGAAAAACCAACCTGATCAGCAAGTACCACCATGCCCAAACACAAAGCCAATGAGATGATCAACAAGGTTTCACTATTTAGCAGTGTCGAAATTCGTTTGAAAAAACTTGGAAGTAGAAAAATTCCGGTGATGAACCAAATTGAAAGGAACAAGAATAGTTTCAGCATGGATATGATCATGGGCATCCCCTGAAATTGCTGACTGACGGCAACGGTGGAAAGCACAACCATAAGAAGTATTGCAACCAGGTCTTCAATAATCAGCACACCGAAAACAAGTCCAGTGAATTGCTGAGACTTAAGTCCAAGTTCATCAAAGGCACGCATGATGATGGTTGTTGATGAAATGGCAATGATCCCACCAAGAAATATACTATCCATCACAGACCAGTTCAGCATGATACCCAGCGAATACCCAAGGAGCATCATGAAAATCAATTCAGTGATGCCTGTGATGGCTGCAGAACCGCCAACCTTCAATAGGCGCTTAAAACTAAACTCAAGACCAAGTGCAAACAGTAAGAATATCACGCCAATATCAGCCCATGTTCTGATACTTGCAGCGTCAACCACAGAAGGAAACAAATGAATCTTTGGACCTACCAGAAACCCTACTAAGATATAACCCAGCACAACAGGCTGTTTCAATCGCTTAAATAAGAGCGTGACAATTCCCGCCGCGCACAAAATGAGTGCAAGATCTTTTATCAGTGTAGGCAAATGTGTCATATTCTCATCCGCAAGATAAGCACAGCCGGATTGTAAAAAAATCCGGACAACATTGAACAATACAAGAAATATAAAAAAAAATAAATAGGCTACAACTTCACAGCCATGCCAGTGCGAACACTTTCATCACAGGCAAAAGCAATACGAAGACTATTAACGGCATCGTCGATATGATCTGTAAGATCAATGTCTTCCATGATTGCTTTTAAAAAATAAGCCTGCTCACGATTGCAGAGCTCCTGATGATCCGGCTCGTCTGTAAGATCGATCCATTCATCCGGATGCGTGAACTCATTTGAAGCATCAATGGAAGCATAGTGTCTTCGCAATGATTCTGTTTTTGTGTGCGCTTCCACTGAAGATGATTTTCCGGAGGATCCGGCTTCTTTGGCAACAATTGATACTGATCCATCAGGACCGATCACATCTTTTATAAAGAAAGCAGTCTCACTGATCATTGGTCCCCATCCAGCCTCATACCATCCAACTGATCCATCTTCAAAACGAATCTGAAGTTGTCCGTAGTTATAATTACCCTCAGGAATATCATTGGTCATTCTGGCACCAATAGCAGATACCTGAACCGGTTTAGATCTCACCATCTGACACATCACGTCAATATAATGTACGCCACAGTCAACGATCGGACTCAAACTCTTCATGAGATTGCGGTGAACATCCCACATATAACCATGGCTTTGCTGGTTCAGGTTCATGCGCATGGCCAATGGCTTGCCCAATTGTTGTGCAAGTTCAATGAACTTGATCCATGATGGATGGTGCCTGAGGATATATCCTACTACCAATTTCTTTCCAGCTTTTTCAGCTGCTGCTGCAACCCGTTCTGCGCCTTCTACACTGTCGGCCACCGGCTTCTCAATGAACACATGACATCCTTTCTCAAATGCCATGATCGCATACTGTTCATGCGTATCAGGATACGTTGAAATACAAACAGCATCAGGAGAGGTCTTCTCAAGCGCTTCTGCATAATCACTGAAAAGCAGATAACCTCCGCCAAGTTTTTCGTTCAGTATTTCCTTGCTCTTTCCTGTAGATACTATACCACAGATCTGCACACCATCCATTGTATGATATGCCATCGCAAGCGAAGCTCCCATGTTACCACAACCAACAACAAGAACACGAATTGATTTAAGCTGATTATCCATAACCGACCATTAATAA
>JBKCFW010000049.1:0-31612 GCA_046303675.1 bacterium | reverse complement strand
GAAGAGCAAGAGCATGGTAACAGAGGAAATTCATCTGAATGATTTTCTTGCCAAACACCATATCGAAAGTATAGAATCAGACCTTGGTGAATATATTCAGCAATTAGATGGAGAGCCACCTTATCACATCGTTACCCCTGCCATGCACAAAAGCAAGGAAGATTGTGCAAGGGTATTCAATGAACATCTCGGTACACCACTTGATTTGAGTCCGCAGGAGTTGACCCTCGTCGCGCGTGAAAAACTTCGGAAGAAATATACTGAAGCTGAGGTTGGAATCACCGGAGCCAACTTCATAATCTCTGAAACCGGCAGTATTGCCATCACAGAAAATGAAGGCAATGCACGATTAAGTGCTGCATGGCCCAAGACGCATATCGTTATCACTGGTATTGAAAAAGTATTGCCTAGTCTACAGGATCTCTCTTTGTTTTGGCCTTTGTTGGCAACATATGGTACGGGTCAGCAAGTCACTGTCTATAACACGATCATCAGTGGTCCGCGTCAACTCAATGAACACGATGGACCTGAAGAAATGTATGTCATCTTACTTGACAACGGCAGAACACAAATTCTGCAGGATCCGGTTTCCCGTGAGAGTTTGTATTGCATCAGGTGTGGTGCTTGCCTGAATGCGTGTCCGGTTTATAAAAATATCGGTGGACATAGCTATGGTACTACATACAGTGGGCCCATCGGAAGTGTGATCACGCCCAACCTTAAGGATCTGGGTGAGTGGAAACATCTTAGCCATGCCTCGTCCTTGTGTGGCAATTGCACTGAAGTGTGTGCCGTTAAGATCAATCTTCATGAATTGCTCTTGTATAATCGAAGGGAGGCTGTGAGAGGCGGACAGGGTAATATGATGGAAAAAATTGCATGGTCGGCCTGGCAACAAGGAATGCTGCACCGTAAGCTGATGAACCTGGGAAACAGTAAAATGAAAAACTGGATGATCAATAAAGTGTTCAAAGGATGGAACCGCCACCGATCAGATCTTCAATTCCCGGAGAAAACATTTAATCAGCTGTGGATGGAGAAAAAAGCAACCAGCGCTTCAGCCGCTGAGACTATACCTTCTTAAACCCTTTGTTTACAAGATATACACCAAGTAAGGTCACCAAGGTGCCAATGATCAAATAGACGGTCAGTCCTTCGTTCATGATCATGTCACCTATAATGATAGCAACAAGTGGGTTGATATAGGAGTGAATAGCAACCTGTGCTGCCGGTAATCTTTTCAACGCATAAATAAAAGCCATAAAGGCGATCACCGAACCTACGATGATCAGATAGGCAAGTGATAGCCATCCTCCTATATCTATTGTGTTGATGGGCACATGCTGATTTGTGGCATAAGAAAAAACAGTAAGCATGATGCCACTCAAAAACATTTGCCATCCCATGGAAAAATAGGGGTCTAGTTTTTTTGAATCCCTCACGGTAAGAAGTGTGCCCAGTGCCCAGGTGATGCTGGCAATAAGGCCATAGACAACGCCAAGTGTAAAATTATTGTTTGCCAATTCTCCGATATAATCATAGAAGGTGATGAGTACTCCTCCAAAGCCAAGTAATAAACCAGCGATCGTTATGCGAGAAAGAGTTGTATCACGGAAAATAAGCAATCCAAGCAGTGCGACCCAGAGCGGCGACATCGCTCCAAGTACTGCAGCCAATCCGGTGGGGATGTATACGACGGACAACACACTGAAGCCATTACAGAATACAAACATGATCAGCGATACCCAAAAGATCCTGATGAATTGTTCTTTGGTGGGGATAGGAAATTTCTTGTAAGTAAAATAACAAACATACAATCCACCTCCAATAAGATGTCTCATCCCAGAGACTTGAACTGCAGGCATTGAAAGCACGGCCAATTTGGATGCCATCCATGTTGTTCCCCATAGAATGGAAACAAGACCAACGGCCAAGAGCGCATTATTTTTTTCTGAAGTCTTGTTCATGAACGAACTGAGTATTCACTCTCTCTTTTAAATGAAATTAATGTCTGAAATGTCTCAGTCCTGTGATCACCATGGCCAGTCCATGTTCTTTACAATAGTCAATCGAATCCTTATCGCGTATCGACCCACCGGGTTGAATAAAAGCAGTGATGCCCTCAGCATGTCCCATCTTTACACAATCATCGAATGGGAAAAATGCATCACTTGAAAGGACTGCTCCCTTCAAATCAAACTTGAACTGAGCAGCTTTTTCAATCGCATGGCGAAGTGAATCGATCCTTGAAGTTTGTCCGCATCCTTTACCGATCAGTTGTCTATTTTTTGCAAGGGCAATCGCATTTGATTTCAAATGCTTACAGACTTTATTTGCAAAAATGAGATCTTGTTTTTCCTCTTCGGTTGTAGATCTTCCGCCTACCTCTTCCCATTTATCAAAGTTACCCTTGTCAATACCTTGAACCAACACCCCATTCAGCAATGATTTGAATTGTTTGTCTGATTCATGGTCTTTGATCTGCTCAAGCAGGATCCTGTTCTTTTTTGTCTTCAGGATATCCAGTGCATCTGCTTCAAATGATGGTGCGATCAGCACTTCAAAGAAGATCTCATTGATCTGTTCAGCCGTTGTTTTGTTGATCGCGGTATTGCATACCAATACACCACCAAAGGCACTTTCAGGATCTCCTTGAAGTGCATATTTCCAGGCATCTTCCGTTGTATTGCGCGTGGCAATTCCGCAGACATTGGTGTGTTTGATGATCGCAAAAGTACTTTCGCTTTCTCCTTTGAATTCAGCGATCAGTTGTATCGCAGCTTCCACATCGACAAGGTTATTATAGGAAAGTTCTTTTCCATGAAGCTGATTGAACAACTCAGTAAGTTTTCCATAGAACACACCTTTTTGATGCGGGTTTTCTCCATAGCGCATGATCTGTGGATTTCCCACCGAATGCAGGAACTGTGAATCCTGCTCAGGATTGAAATAGTTCGAGATCGCTACATCATAGTGGGCCACGATCTGAAATGCCTTTGCAGCGAAAGCTTTTCGTTGTTCCAGTGTTGTTGAACATTGTTGGGCACTCAGTATTTCTATGGCAGGTGCATAATCAGATTTTGATGCGATGACCAAGAGATCGCTGAAATTCTTTCCTGCGGCACGGATCATCGATGGTCCGCCAATATCAATTTTTTCAATGATCAGTTTTTCTTCAGTGGTGTTGGCCAATGTTTCTTCAAAAGGGTAGAGGTCAACCACCACCATATCGATCTCGGGTATTTCATACTCTTTCATCTCTTTCAGGTCCTGATCAACCGCCCTTCTGGCAAGGATACCCCCAAATACTTTTGGGTGGAGTGTTTTTACCCTTCCACCGAGGATGGATGGATAATCGGTGACCGATTCAACGGGTACGCATTCAATACCAAGCTGTTCGATGAATTGCTGGGTTCCTCCGGTGGAATAGATGGTAACTCCATGCTCACTGAGGGTTTTTACCAATGGTTCAAGACCATCTTTATAGAAAACAGAGATGAGCGCGGACTTTATCTTCTTTTGCATGGGTTGGGATATTTAGTGCTGAAAACCGACTTATCTGATCTTGATGGTATATGGTCCGTTTTCAGCCGTTGAATGAAGTGGCAAATGTAGGCCATAGGCTTCTTTTTCCCATTGTCGAATTTTCCACAGTTTATTGCTGCCATCGGCAATGATCTTTTCGGCATTTGCATTGGCAATGCCCATTTCCATGAGGGATGATCCGGGATCTCCTGCTATCAGCAGAGCTTTTTCTGTTCTTTTACAACGGGTATTTTCGATCACATCCTCTGAAATGTACAGTATAAATGGCTTTTCGGGTAAAAAACGAATTTTCCATTTTTCAATTCCTGTTCCATTTCCGGTTTCCTTCATAAGCCTTCGGATGGTAGTTGTATCTTCTGATCTATTGTTGCTAATTGCCAATACCCCATTTTCTCCATGTTGTACTACCAGGGCAGTGGTTTGTCTCAGGTTCAATACGATAATGTTTTTTTCATTTACCAGTATCAGATATTCAATGCATCTTATAAAACTCAGAAATAAGAGAAGTGTGCAGGTTATCCAATAGGTTTTCTTTGATGCACTCTTAATGAGACATACAAGGGATCCCAGAAACAAACAAGATGTGACGATGTATACGTTGCTGATATAGATATCATCGATCATACCAAATGGAATCTTTGCCATGGATCCAATATAGCCGTTCATCCACTCCATGAGCTGTTCAATTACATCGACAAGCAGTCCGAAATTAATATTCAACATATAAAAAACACAGAGGGCAATTTCCAGGATAAGGATAAGGCTTGAAAGGGGAACGGCTACCAGGTTGCTGAACAGGAAAAGTGTTGGGAAACGATGAAAATGCATGATGACCAAAGGTGTTGTAAGTATCTGTGCTGCGAGGGTTATGCTGATCATGTTCCATAGATATACCGCGATCTTGTTTTTCAGAAAGACCAACTTATTGATATTTTTTTCAAATAAGAGAATTGATCCAACCGCCGCATAACTCAATTGAAAACCGAGGTCAGTAATGAGGTTTGGATTGTAAAAAAGTAGAATAAACGCTGAAGCACACAGCGCATTCAAACTGTTGTTTCTTTTGCTGATCACTCTTCCAAGGATCAGTACAGTAAACATCAGTGCACTTCTATTTACAGACGACGATGAGCCGGTCAGTATGGCAAAGGTCCACAACAGTGGAATAGTGATCAATATCCCTGCAACAACGGCTCTTTTTTTTCCGAAGATGCTTTTGACCCCCAGCTCTATCAACATGAATATCAACCCCAGGTGTAATCCTGAAATCGCGATCACGTGCACAACACCGGTATCTACATATGTTTTCAATAATCCCTTGTCGAGGTCTTCCCTATAACCAATAAGCATTGCCTCGGCGAGACCAATCTGGGTGTTGTCTTTTATTGTGTTACGAAGTATGAACAATATTTTTTTTCTGATTTTTTCAATGATTGAATTGCTCTCATCACCAGCGTTCCTCAATCGGACATAGTGCAGATCATTGTCCATGTACAGGGTATAGGAAACTTGTTGTTGATGTGCATATGAGCTGAAATCAAATGCTCCGGGATTTGATGTGCTCGCTAGACGCTGTGGTTTTTCGAGGGTCATGATCAGGTCTCCCTTCTCGATTGGATCTGAGGATATCTTTTTTAGGTACAGGAAACAGTTGCCTTTGTTAATGTACCTGCTTTGTTGAGGCTGGAATATTGTTGCCGAATATCTTATTGACTTATCGCCAGACCTTGCCTCACTGTTGATGTTGAGCAAGAGATATGTTGATGAATCAATGTCGGATCCTGATTGGGCCGATGTTGTTTTTTGAGATGTTATGTTGTTGTTTAGGCTGCCAAAGAGCAGTATTAACAATACAATGCAGGATCCTCGGAGTTTTTTTAGTCGCCATTGATAACGCAAGGGGAGGTATTCAAGGGTGACAATTGTCAATAGGATTGACAAGGCAATTGAACAATAGACTATAAAAGGTACGTTGACATATTTGTCGATGATGATGCCTGAAAAGAAGAGGATGAGCATTCTGGCAAAGGGGAGTCTCTTCCAGATTCCGTGTGTGCCTTGAAGCATCTATAAAAATACCCGGATGCTGCCTATGTGGAAATAAAATGTATTGAGATTAAAACATCTTAAACAGCTATTTTTCTATAGTGTAGTTGTTGTTTTGGTCAACTGCAATTCAAGAAAATAACATCATTCGATCAGAAGTCAAGTCCCAACGAAAAATACCACATGGGTTTTCCTTGAAAGAATCCACCCATTGGCCATCCTGCGTCAACCCGTAGGAAGTATCCCAATACTGTTGTTCTGGCACCAAAGCCATAGCCTCCGACAAACGGACCGATGCCACCTGCCTTGACGTTGATTTCAACTGGCGGTGTCCCATACACTACATAAGGTCGTGCAATTTTATTGTACTTGCCATTCCATGCAGTTCCCAGATCAAGGAATTGTGTCAACTGCAGGTTTCTCAGAAATGCATTGTTGATCGGCCTGTTGAAGAGTGTGGTGAATACGGGGAATCTGAATTCACTGTTGAGGACCACATTGTTGTTTCCGTTGGCAACATTTTGCTTATGCCCACGCATGTTGAGCGCCAGGGTCTGATAGGCATATTGTTGGTCCGGTGCAGGTCTAACACCATTATTGAACTTTGGATTAAGCCAACCTTCTGTTCCTCCCAGATAGTAGATCAACTTTTGAGAACCGAATGAGATGTCTGCTGCTGCTCGACCCGCCCAGATGAAGTTTCTATAAATCGGATAATAGTAGCGAAGATCGGCTCCCAGATTGATCATGAACTTTCCGGATTGATCCGATTTTACAACTCTTGAGTTCACATCTGTATAGATCTTGTATCTCAATCCGTTCAAAATATTGAGGGCCTTGTTGATGGTGTTGTCATGCACATATTCAAGGCGAACTAGGGCATTGTTCAATATCGTATCATTCATGGTCACGGTGGGTGGAAAATTCGCGTCAGATTTTATCACCACGCGATCCCGTCTGTATCCCACATTGGCTCTGAAGCTTCTTACCTCGTCAAATGGATAGCTGATGTTGAACTGATACAAACTGGAGATCATATTGTTCCTTAGTTGGGACTTGATATCATATGGGTCGAATACAGGGAAATTCTCCTGATTGCTTCTGTAATAGGTTAGTCCCCAATCAAAGCGTTTTCTGAGGTTTTGGAATGAAGCCAGATAGTCATTATCTCGTAAATTATTTGCAAGCCTGAATCCACCAATGAATTTCTTGTCTTCCATCAGGTCTGAAATACCCATCCTAAGGATACCACTCAGAACATCGGTATTGGACATAAAAATAGGTCCACTGCCTCCACCATAGGGCTGATATCTGTTTACCAGCACTGAGTTGTTGAAACCTGATACGATATAATCTGAAGAGAATTTCAACCGGTAGTCAAATACCTTGGCTTTTTGCAAAGGATCTTCTTTTTGCTCGATCACTGGCGCTGTATTTTTTTCCTGCTCTGTTTGCACCACTTCATTTTCAAATTCTGTCTGAAACAATACATTTTTCTTTTCTGCAGCCGGCTCCTTATCTTCTTGCTGAATGTATTTTATCGCTTCGGTTGATTTTCTTCTTTCTTCTTCAATCAGTTTTTTGATATAATCAGTTGGACGTGCATTGATATTTCTTTTTGCCAGCACTGCCTCATTGATCTTTAGTTTGTACAGGAACTTCAGGTTGCCTTCCTGTCTGACTTCGCTCACCTGGTTGTTGTCGCCTGAGCCGCGTGTCTCCTGCAGACTGCTTTGGTAGTTGGTAATTGGGAACACATGAGTACTGTCACTGGTAATGGAGATGTAACCGATAGAATCAGGCTCAGCTTTTTTCCATGCCCTCAAAGTTGAATCCAGTTCTTTGTCTTCAGGGTTCCTAAGCAATTCATCACCTATTCTGTAGATTGTATCCAATCCTGCTCGCTGAGTTGTAAAAAATCCGGCATACCTGTTGCCAATGCCATTGGCATCACTGACAAAAGTGAAATGGTTTACATTGTATTGAAGCGGGAATCGTGCTTGTCCGTATGACTGGTTGGTGAGTTGGGTGATTTGTCTGAATTCACTTTTGGTCCAGTTGTCCACCATGAAAATATTGAACTTATTTCTTGATGGCACGACAGTATCCGCCTTTGAAGCATTTGCTGATGGCCTGTTTGAAGCAAATAGAATTCCTGTCTTGTTAGGGAATGCTACAAATGATGCATCGAGATCATCATAAGGGTCATTGGTAATTTGTTGACTGCTGTTCTCTTTTATCTTATATACAAAAATATCCGACTGTCCATTTTTTACACCACTCAGAATAAGGGTATTGTTGTCAAGCATGAATTTGGCATCCTGGATCAGTTGGTAATCCTCCAGTTCTTGCTTGTATGTTTTTATTCTTGTCACTGCATCGTATACAAACATTTTTATCTTGCCCTCTTCAGTATGTATCACAAGCAGTTTTGATCCTTTGGGATCCCAGGCCATGATCGGATAACTAGGATTTAGCTCATCCTGGTGGTTCAGCACACCTGCTTTGAGCAGGATCTTTCTTTTTTCGGATAGGTCTTCGAAAACAACACGGTAGATTCCTTTCTTGTATTCAACCATTGCGTAGGTATTGTTTCGTGCAATGGGGTTTGCCTGGAAGCGGTAATAATCCGTGCCATTCTTTTTTTCTTCCACGGTCACTACATTGCCTTTTGGTTGATTTCTTCTTCCACGGTTATCGGTGAGATATCTTTCAGGTTCTGTTTCCATGAATTCCTCCAGCAGATCACGGAATTTCTTTTTTGTGATCTTAAGACTGGCCATGTTTGTGTTCTTGTAGATCCTTGATAAATACAGGAAGTACGTCACATTCTCTTTTCTGTATTTGTCTGCGATGAATCTCCAAAAAGCGTGACCTGCAAGCAGCTGCTCTTTGAATGCAAATTGATAGAAGTTTCTATAGTTGCCTGAAAGCAAAGCCGACTTCAATTGATCATCCAACGTCGGACTCCAATTTTCTGCAACATAAGATACATAGCCATCAGTGAGCCACTTGGGAAGATCAAGTAAGGCTTGATTGCTTGCAAATTCACCAAGGTCGTCTCCGAACAGGAGGTTTTCCACCAACACTTGAGCTATGCCCTGACGAATCTTTAAGCGCAAATCATTGAGATTTCCGTTGTGGTATACGATGATCTTGTTGTTTACCAGTTTTGTAACCCCTCCGGTATTTTGCCAGTCAATTCCCAAACCGATGTTCGACTGTTTGTAATCTGTAAAGCTGTTATAGATTACAATATTCGCTCTACGTTGCATTCCGTATTCAACAAATTCTTCGATGCTGTTCAGTTCTTCTTCAGCAACCCTGGCTACAAATTTTCCAAGTGAAAGTCCCCCTTCGTTGAAATAGGCATTGAAGTTTTTTGTTTGGTAATATTTCCACTTGAATTTCTTGTACTGAACTCTGTTTTTGCCAAATTCAACACTGCTTACCTGTGCGTTCGTCTCCATGAACAGAAAAGTCAGCGCAAGAAATGAAAAGAGTATTTTTCGCATGGTGTAATGATTCAAATGAATGGATACCTTTGTCCTGGCATCAGGAGGCATCAAGGTGCTCTAAAATTAACGTATTTACCTAAGAATTAGCGGCTATGACAAACGTTAAAATTTTTCAGTTCAATCCCCTTCAGGAGAATACCTATATCATTTTCAACAACGAAAAACAGTGCATAATTGTTGACCCTGGATGCTATACTGATCGGGAGAGGGATCAACTTGTCCGTTTTGTTGATGAAAATGGACTCCATCCTCTCATGCTGGTGAACACCCATTGCCATTTAGACCATGTTTTTGGGAATAAGTTTATTGGCGAAACCTATGGCTTGGAACTGCATATCCATAACGGGGAGAGACAGCTCTTGGAGATGGCCCCTACCAGCGGACTGATGTGGAATTTGCCATTTGACAATTATACCGGAAAAATCCATGAGCTTTTGCCAGGACAGTTTATCAGTCTGGGCAATGACAAGTTAGAGATATTGTTCACGCCTGGTCATTCTCCGGCAAGTCTGAGTTTCTATTCAAAGGAGGACGGATATGTGATTGCGGGTGATGTGCTGTTTCGTGAAAGTGTTGGACGGACAGATCTGCCGGGAGGGAATCCTGATGTACTGTCCAAAAGTATAAAAGAGGTGTTGTATCATTTGCCGGATGATACGGTTGTTTATTCCGGGCATGGTATGCAGACGACCATCGGTCATGAGAAAAGGCATAACCCGTATGTAAGTGCATAAACTCTTCAGGATCTCCTCAAGAATTGATTTAATACAGGGATCTTCGAAAATTCATCACGTTCTTTTTCAAGAACGATCATTGCAAAAAGTGCTATCAGCACAATAGCTCCCACATGAAGCAGCAGTATTGAGTGTAAGGCATTTCTCATCAGGATGTGCACAAGTCCGAGTATCACCGCCAATAAAATATATCCCATCCCCTTTTTCCAGTTGTACGGGATCGGGTAATGAAGTTGTCCCATGAAGTAGCTGATGAGCATCATACTTCCGTAGCAGGCAATCGTTGCAATAGCACAGGCAAAGTAGCCAAGTGAGGGAACGAGCAAATAATTAACGATCACTGTGATGGCTGCGCCAATGAGTGTGATCACAGCGCCTGTTGTATTTTTGTTGGTGAGTTTGTACCAGATGGACAAGTTATAGTATATGCCCAGAAAAATTTTCGCAAGCATCAGGATAGGCACCAGCATGAGGCCCTGAAGATATTCAGGATGATTTGTCACGCCCATGAAATGTTTCCAGATATCCAGAAAGAGTACCACGCCCAGAAAACACAGGCAGCAGGCAATGATGAAGAAATTCATGATCCTTGCGTAGGTCTCTTTTGCATTTTCATTTGAAGCATGTTTAAAGAAAAAGGGCTCTGCTCCCATGCGGAAGGTCTGTATGAAAATCACGATCAATACGGCCAATTTATAGTTTGCGCTGTAAATTCCGTTTGCTGTTTTAGCTTGTTGAACGGTGCCATCAAATCGGTAGATCAGCATGAACCGATCGATCGTTTCATTGATCATTCCGCCAAATCCAACAATGATCAATGGAGCTGAGTAAATAAGTATTTCAGAAAAAAGTTTTTTGTCGAAATGCCACCTATAACTTTTCCATTCTGGGAAAAGCAGTATCAGTGTGAGTCCGCTGGCCAGCAGTTGAGCTATGAATACATAGCCAATTCCAACAGAAGGGTTATAACATTTGGCAAGTACAGCGCTGCTCCCTGTTTCAAAAGCGGGCTTACATAAAAATAAAAAAAACAATACCGCTGCAACATTGATCATGATCGTGGCAAGCTTGATCAGTGCAAATTTTCTGGGTCTTCCTTCATGTCTTAATTTGGAAAATGGCAATACGGCTAAGGTGTCGAATGCTACGATCAGGATCACCCAAACAACGTATTCAGGATGTTCATTCAGTTGCATGAAGTTTGCCAGTCCCTGTGATGAGTATATAAGTATGAAGGAAAAGAGAACCGTGGTGATGAGCAGACTGGTCATGCCTGTATTGAAGACCTTTGTTTCACTTTCAATTTGATTAAACCGAAAGTAGGAGGTCTCCATACCATATGTGAAAATGATATTGAGGAAGGCAGCCGATGCAAACAGTATAGAGATCTCTCCAAACTTTTCCGCATCATAGATGTAGGTGAGGATGGGCGTCAGGAGATAGTTGATGAATCTGCCGACAATGTTGCTTAAGCCGTACCAAATGGTTTGTTGTGCAAGTTGTCTGATGCCGCTCAAAGTGATAATGTTTGAAACAAAAATAAGGTTTCCTGAATCAACCCTTCACTATTCATCACCACGGGTAGGTCTTTTTCGGTGTTGCTTGATGGCTGCATTTCTTTTTTTGCTTTCAAGTCTGGATAATTTAGACGTTTTTGTGGGTTGAGTTGCAATGCGTGATTTTTTCCTGGTCAATGCCACCTGAATCAGCGAATTCATTTTTTCGATCACTATCTCCTTGTTGCCAAGTTGTGTTCTTGCTGTTTGCGACCTTACCAACAGTTGTCCCTGTTTATTGATCCTGTTTTTGAGTTTGTGCGCTATTGTTGATCGCTGTGTTTCATCAAGCAGCCTGCTGTGATCAATGTCGAAACTTCCCAGCACCATGGTCTCCACTTTGTTTACATTTTGACCACCTTTGCCGCCACTCCTGGCTGTTGTAAATACGATCTCACTGCTTATGTCTATCTTCATGATATAAATGTACACCATAAAGCAAACAGAACTATGCGTGTAGTCGTACAGCGTGTAAGTCATGCATCAGTAAAAGTTGACGGTGAATATACCGGTCGTATTGGGAAGGGACTGCTTGTATTCGTAGGCATTGAAGATGCTGACACCAATGAAGATGCAATGTGGCTTTCTTCAAAGATCGCGCAGCTGAGGATCTTTAATGATGATGCCGGTATAATGAATCTTTCTGTTAAGGACATAGACGGTGAAGTGTTGGTAGTGAGTCAGTTTACACTTCATGCTGCAACGAAAAAAGGAAACAGACCTTCTTATATTCGAGCTTCCAAGCCTGATTTTGCTGTTCCGCTTTATGAATTTTTCAAAACCAGCTTATCAGCAGAACTAGGCAGATCTGTCCCCTCGGGAATATTTGGCGCAGACATGAAAGTGGAGTTGTTGAATGATGGCCCCGTCACCATACTCATGGATACAAAAAACAAGGAATAAGATGACAATCAACGAAGCGCAACAACAAGTCGATCAGTGGATCAAGACCATTGGTGTGAGGTATTTCAGCGAATTGACAAACATGGCCATACTGACAGAAGAAGTGGGTGAACTTGCACGCATCATGGCCAGAACGTATGGTGATCAATCGTTCAAGAAGAATGAGTCATCAGATAAGCTCGCTGATGAAATGGCAGATGTCCTGTGGGTATTGATCTGTCTCGCTAATCAAACAGGGGTAGACCTTACCGAGGCTTTCAAAAAGAATATGGAAAAGAAAACCCTGCGTGATGCGGATCGCCATTTGAACAATGAAAAATTAAAATAGACTTCCGGCTCTAAGTCCAGCATGCTTGTTAGCAGAACCGCTTTGCATCTTTTTTTATTTATCTTTACACCCTATGATATCAACTGACCAACATAAGTTTCAAGCTATTATTTCCCATGCCAAAGAGTATGGATTCGTGTTTCAGTCAAGCGAGATTTACGACGGACTCAGTGCCGTATATGATTATGGTCCGTGGGGAAGTGAACTCAAAAAAAATATACGTGAAGCATGGTGGAATGAAATGACCCGCATGCATGACAACATTGTTGGTATTGACGCCGCTATTTTCATGCATCCCACTACCTGGAAAGCATCAGGGCATGTGGATAATTTCAGTGATCCGATGATCGACAACAAGGATTCACAAAAACGTTACCGTGTTGATCATCTGATCGAAGCTTATGCAGATACGTTGTTGAAAGAAGGTAAGTCTGGAGAAGCTGAAAAGTTATTGGCAGAGATGGATGCGCTCCTTGCTGCAAATGATTTTTCCGGGCTGAAGCAGTTGATCGAAACAAACAACATGAAGTGTGGTGTCAGTGGAACATGCAACTGGACAGATGTTCGTCAATTCAACCTGATGTTCTCCACCCAATTGGGCTCGGTTGCCGAGGAGGCAAGTGAAATATACTTAAGGCCTGAAACGGCTCAGGGAATTTTTGTGAATTTTCTCAATGTGCAGAAGACTGCACGAATGAAGATCCCATTTGGTATCGCACAAGTTGGGAAGGCTTTTCGTAACGAGATTGTTGCCCGTCAGTTCATTTTCCGGATGCGTGAGTTTGAGCAGATGGAAATGCAATTTTTCATACGCCCTGGCACACAACAAGAGTGGTATGCATATTGGAAGGCAGAACGAATGAAATGGCATACATCGCTCGGAATACCTGCTGAACATTATCGTTTCCATGACCATGTTAAACTTGCCCATTATGCAGATGCGGCGGTAGATATCGAGTATGCATTCCCGATCGGCTGGAAAGAAGTGGAGGGAATTCATAGCAGAACGGATTTTGATCTAAAGAGCCACCAAGAATACAGCGGTAAGAAGATGCAATATTTTGATCCCGAGATCAATCAGAATTACATCCCTTATGTGATCGAAACATCGATCGGACTCGACAGGATGTTCTTGCTTACGCTCTGTCATGCATATCATGAGGAAAAATGGACCAAAGAAGATGGATCTGATGACAGCAGGGTGGTGCTAAAAATACCCGCCAAGATCGCACCCATCAAACTGGCTATTTTACCACTGCTGAAGAAAGAAGGTTTGCCTGAGATCGCAAGAGAGATCATGGCTGAATGCAGAAATGAATTCTATTGCTTCTACGAAGAAAAGGATACTATTGGTAAGCGATACAGAAGGATGGATGCATTGGGAACGCCATTCTGCATTACCATCGATCATCAGACCAAAGAGGACAGGACCGTAACCATACGATATCGTGATACGATGACGCAGGAAAGGATACCAATTGAAGGTTTGGTGGCTTTGATCAAATCAAAAATGTGATCCGTTAATTCTTTAGCTTGAGGTAAAGTCTGCCAATCGATTCTCTGATGATTCCTCCCCAGCCGTCTAACGTGCCGGATGACGGGAGCAGAGATGCTGGTCCAAATCTGATCGCAGAAGGAAGTATTGAAAAAGCACAAGGGTAAGGTCTTACGGGAATTCCTGCTTGCTCGAATGTTTCTTTGGCCCTGGGCATGTGAAATGCAGAAGTGATCAACACTGCTTTAGAATTTAGTCCCCCATGTTCATCGATCAGTTTTTTTGAGAAGGCTGCATTCTCAATCGTATTTCTGGATTTGTTTTCAATAAGAATATCAGAAGGCGGTATTCCAAGATCGATCAGATTCTTTGCAATGAATTCTGCTTCTCTAAAATTATCCTCAAGGAACATTCCATTCTGTCCGCCTGAAGCAAGAATTTTCTTGATATGCCCTTTCTTGTAAAGCAGGGCTACCTGAATGAAACGATCTGAAGACATATTGAAATGACCTTCCTTATTTACTCGGTCATAACTTGTCATTCCCCCCAATACAATACCAAGCTCATATTGTTCATCTGTGCGCATCGGCATCGGTGGTGCATGCAAAGGATATTGTACCATACTGCTCAGCCAGGTGTTTGAAAATACGAGCAGGAGTATGAAACTGGTGAGTAGTAACTTTTTCCTCGTCTTCTCTGATCTGGTGGTGATTGCCCAGATCATGATCATGATGATCCAGATAAAAGGACTGAGAAAGAAAGAAAATATTTTGCTAATGATG
This sequence comes from bacterium, assembly GCA_046303675.1. Taxonomy (GTDB): domain Bacteria; phylum Bacteroidota; class Bacteroidia; order Chitinophagales; family Chitinophagaceae; genus Pollutibacter. The sequence goes on along the minus strand of JBKCFW010000049.1, from coordinate 16,704 downwards.
AACATATAAAAAAACCGGCATTCATGCCGGTTGTGTGATTACCGTTTAATGATTTTTCTGGTGAATTGGTATTTTCTGTCGTTACTCGTAATTGTTACAACATACGTTCCCGCGGCCAGGTTTCTTATTGGTATGGTGCCGTTTAGATATCCTGTTTCTTTTTTATACACCAGAGCACCAGACGTGTTCACTACTTCTATGTTTAGTTTTTTCACGCTGTACATGTTTCCGATCTGGAACTGAACCTGATCGTCTGAAATTGTAGGGAATAGTGTTTTGATGAAATCGGTGTTGTTGCGTATGGGCGTTGTTACTGCTGTTGTAATGGTGATTGGATTTCCGAGTGTGGCAGAGAACATTCCATTTCCATGTGTTCCTATCACCATTGTATTGTCCTCCCAACGGTGTGCCAGTGAATTCACGATTGCTGTATTCAACATCTGAGATGGCTGTCCGGCTACACCAACTTCGTGAAGCCATACAGTTGCTGATCCATTGATTGATGTGGTACTATAAAGACCTGAGGTGGTTCCTATATAGTATTCCACACCTGTTGTTTTAGCTATGATCTCACATGATCTCACGGAGAATGGTCCGATATTTCCATCAATGACTTGCCATACCGGATTAGCTGATGTAGCATTTCCAGTCCAATAAATACTGTTGGTCCCATAGTTTGATACTACCGCCATGAGGGTGTCTTGATTTCTGGGATTGACCGAAATGTCTTTCACGACCACGCCATATTGAAATCCGTTGATAGGCAGGGTTTGAGGCATCTGACTAGGAGTTATGTCAGTCGGTTGTGTAGCGTTTATGAGTGGCGACTGTGGATCTTTCAGTCTGAAGATCTTACCTCTTGAAGTTCCGATGAACAAATGGCTATTGGAGGAGTAGCTGCCTCTGGTGGTTTCAAGCGAGAAGATGCTTCCTGTAACAGCCTGGGCAATACCAGACATTAACGTCCAGTTGCTTTGCGTGACTGTTGACGCCGCACCAGTTTTGTAGAGTGTATCATTCATAGCAAAATACAGGTATTCTGTATTGTCGGGATCAAGATGAAAATAGGTGATGAATTCACCATCCCCGGTGTTGTCGGGTTTTATTCTGGTAAAGAGTGAGTTGTTAAAATCAAATAATTTCATTCGATAGATCTGACCCTCTTGTGCTGCACAGTATAGGAATTGATTTCCTGAATTATTTTTCTTGCTCATGCCTACCTGACATCCGTCTCCACCCAACACAACAAGGTGATCGTTTCCATCTGCTTTTGGAATGGGGATGATGTTGGTTGGATCCCTGAATGTTGTGGAGTTATCCTGTGCACCTCCATAGAAGGTCTGGCTACCTGGTGTGGGGTCGATTCCGACATGATAATATTGAAGGGTCTGATATTGGCTGTTCCTTTTTTCCCATTCTGGAATATCCACTGTTATGTCCTTGATCGAAGCAATTCCACCATCAGACACTAAATATACTCTGTCGTTATTGGCTTTATCAAAAGCAAATCCATGATAGTCAACATGACTAACATCATCCGGGTCGTTGTAGGTAGTTGATGGTAATCCGCCTACATAAGTAACATTATTTTTTGTAGCAAAACCATCAGTAGAACGAAATAGATATACTCCGCCTGCCAACACTATGTTTGGATTGGTCGGGTGCACAGCCAGCAACATGTTGTAGCCGCCTTGTAATTCCATATATGCCTGAGACTCGGCTTGTCCCGCAGGTTTTCTTGTTGCCTCAAGATTTATACCAAGGTTGCTCCAGGTGAATGGTGTGGCGGACATATCACATTTAAAAAGATCAGCCTCTGGCTTGTTGTCTCCTGCACTTTCTGAATTCTCTACCATCACATAGAGGATGTTTTGATTGGAAGGAGCCAGTGCTAAAACAATTCTGCCCCAACCCCCCGTATACATGCCTGATTGTGAAATGGTGTTGTCATAAGCCCTCCATCCTGCAACAGAATCAGGTGCATTGGCAAGTCCTCCTGCTATCCTGTTGTATGAACTGGCATCTCCTGTATTGGAGCTGAATACTCCAACCATGCTTCTATCTTCATACCTTCCCGTCATGGCAATATAGATCTGAGAACCTGAATTGTTGATAAGGATATCTGCCATTCCCTCATCACCTGATGCTGGAGTACCTCCTGCACTAACGAACACTTCTTCCCAAGTCGCACCTTCGTCTTTTGAACGTAACACTCTTCTGTGAACGGCAGCATAAACATGACCAGTTGTGGGATGTACGGCTACTTTGTGCACAAAACTCCATTCGGAGGTGAGTGTTTTGTTATTGGCAGGTTCTATTTTGGTAGAAGGAAGTTTTGTCCATGTAACGCCATTGTCAACCGACTTAAACATTCCATTTCCAAACACAAAAGCATTGGGATAGGACGCAGAAGCTCCGATCGGCTCTCCTGTACCTGCATACCAGGTATCTTCTTTGCCTGGCCTTGTATCTTGTGCAATGCTGGATACACTCCTGATCTCATTGGCCGGGTGTACAAAATTCCAGGTGACCCCTCCGTCAGTGCTTCTGAAGATACCTCCAGTGATTCCACCCGCAAGGATAACCTTGTTGCTGGTTCCGTTATATCTTTTATCAAATACGATGGTCCTTGTTCTGCCTCCGTTCTGAGATGGACCAGCCGAAGTATAGGTATTGTTTACTGCAGTATTGCTGGTGGTGTATGATTCATTCTGAAAAATATTCGGTACAGTTAATGGGTTGTATGTCTGCGGTAAATAGGGAAGGATGAGTCCGTCGGAAAAGACTCCATCCTTTCTAATTGGCATTTTTTTCGACCATTCCATTTCCTCTGCCCTGATCCCGTCAGGAATTTTTCCGGTCTTGATATCCATACTGATCAACCATTCATATCTGGCCCTTTTCTCTGCATTTTCAGATCCGATCTCTATGCCGTCATCAGAAAGGATGATCAATTGTTCAGCCAGATCATTATTAGATCGTTCTTTCCTGAGTAAAAAAGTTACACCAAGGACAAGAACAACAATCAGGGAAGAAACTACTATTTTTCTTGGGGTCATAGTTGGGAAACGATTATTAGCAATTTAGTGATTTTTGGAGCGCACTATATATAAAACATTATTAATACTATTGGGTTCACATTATTTAATAATAAACCCAATGGGAATCAATTTCCTGAGATTTTAAGCATAGATCAGATCCGTTCAACAAAACCAGCAGGCAGACTCCAGCTTTAATCGTATCTTTGCACCCTTCGTGAAGGCATGAATTTGCAGTTTCTTCTAGAGTCTTATGCACAGTCCCCCCGCGTTTCAGAAATTGCGGCCAGTATCCTATTGCCCTCTCCACAGAAAATTGCCTGTACTAAACTTTCAGGAAGCTTCCCTGCCTTGTTGTTCGCTTCTCTCTATCAACGCACAGAACTCAATGGATTCAATCACTTGATCGTATTGGAAGATGCAGAGGAGGCCGCGTATTTTCACAACAACATCGAGCAACTCATTCAGCCCATCGATCTCTTCTATTTTCCTTCTTCCTTCAAGACAGACAAAAACTTTAGGATCCAGAGCAGCAGCCATGTCATGCTCAGGACTGAAGCGCTTACAAGAATTGCCTCAGTGGGTAACCGCAAGATCATTATTACCTACCCGGAGGCTTTGATGGAAAAAGTGGCCAATGCGGAATCACTCTCAACACATATCATTGCGATCAAGGTCAATGACACCCTGGATACCGATGTTTTGATGGAAAGACTTGTAGGATATGGCTTTGAGCGAGCTGACTTTGTTTATGAGCCTGGTCAGTTTGCCATGCGGGGAGGGATCTTTGACATTTACTCTTTTGGCAATGAAAAACCTTACCGTGTTGAGTTATTCGGACAAGAAGTGGATTCAATCAGGATCTTTGATCCCGAAACGCAACTGAGCGAGCGAAAACTCCTTCAGGTGAACATCATCCCGAATGCTGATGAGGATTATCAGGATGAACAAAAAGTTGATCTCCTCAAGCTCATTCCTGAAAATACGATCGTTTATACCTCCAACTGGCAATTGTGTATTGACAGGTATCGCGATCATGAAGACAACCTGGCTCTTTATCTAAGCCAGAAAGTCGCTTCATCGGCTGATCAGCGAGAAGCTGATGAAAAGATCAAAGAGCCTGATCCGGGTGGTTTTACGTCGACTGATGATTTGTTAATAGATTTAGATAAACGCACTGTGGTTGAGTTGGGGGCTTCAAAAACCTTGTCCGACCCTCAACATATTTTTAATTTTAATACTACCCCGCAGCCGGCGTTCAACAGACAATTCGAATTGCTGATCAAAGATTTAAAAGCACATGAGCTGGCCAAACACCAGATCTATATTTTTGCGGAGAATCCAAAACAACTTGAAAGGCTGTATTCTATCTTCTCAGACCTGAAAGCTGAGATCTCTTTTGTTCCCGTTGCCACTGCCATTCATCAGGGATTCATTGACAACGAACGTGGCGTGGTTGTTTACACCGATCATCAGATCTTTCAACGCTATCATAAGTACAAGATCAAACAGGCGTACAACAAAAGTAAGGCCATCACGTTGCGGGCATTGAAAGAGTTGCAGCCGGGAGATTTTGTTGTGCATATTGATCATGGAGTGGGGGTGTTCAGCGGATTACAAAAAGTGCAGAATGGTGGACAGACGCAAGAGGCAGTTCGTATTATTTATCGCGACAATGACATTCTCTATGTCAATATCAATTCGTTGCATAAAATTTCCAAGTATACGGGGAAGGAGGGACATGTTCCTAAAGTAAATAAACTTGGAAGTGATGCATGGGTGAAACTAAAGGAGAAGACCAAAGGGCGTGTAAAAGAGATCGCATTTGATCTCATCAAACTATATGCTGAAAGAAAATCACAGCAGGGCTTTTCTCATAGTCCGGATAATTATTTGCAAACCGAGCTGGAGGCTTCTTTCATGTATGAGGACACCCCTGATCAAAGCAAGGCCATAGGGGATGTAAAGAAAGACATGGAGAGTGCATCGCCCATGGATCGTCTTGTGTGTGGTGATGTTGGATTCGGTAAAACTGAAGTTGCCATTCGCGCAGCCTTCAAAACCTGTATTGATGGAAGGCAGGCTGCTGTCCTTGTCCCAACTACCATATTGGCTTATCAACATTATAAAACATTTAGTGAGCGACTGAAGGATTTTCCGGTAACGATCGACTTCCTGAACAGGTTCAAGTCTACCAAAGAGAAAAAAGAAATTCTCAAAAAAATCGAAGATGGTAAGATCGATATCATCATAGGTACTCATGGGCTCTTGTCGAAAGACATAAAATTTAAAGATCTTGGTCTACTTGTTATCGATGAAGAGCAGAAATTTGGTGTGGCACACAAGGAAAAGATCAAGACATTAAAAACAAATGTTGATTGTCTCACGCTTACTGCAACTCCGATCCCAAGGACTTTACAATTCAGTTTAATGGGGGCACGAGACCTTAGCATCATCAATACGCCGCCACCAAATAGACAACCTATTGAGACAGAGGTATTGGTGTTTAGTGAAGAGGCTATACGTGACGCTATTTATTTTGAAACGGAAAGAGGCGGACAGGTATTCTTTATACACAACAGGGTGAATGGGCTGCCTGAGATGGCACAACTTATCAAGAGTCTTTGTCCGGATCTCAGTGTCGGCTTTGCACACGGACAGCTGGAGGGACATGAACTGGAGGAGAGAATTTTTGATTTTATTCAAAAGAAATACGACGTGCTCGTGTGTACGAATATTGTTGAGAGCGGCGTGGACATACCCAATGTGAACACCATCATCGTAAACAATGCACATCAGTTTGGCATGAGTGATCTTCATCAGTTGAGGGGTAGGGTAGGCAGAAGCAATAGAAAGGCTTTTTGCTATTTGCTTGCGCCTCCCATGAGCACATTGCCCAGTGATTCAAGGAAACGTTTACAGACCTTGGAGCAGCATTCAGAATTAGGCAGTGGTTTTCAAATTGCCATGCGAGATCTCGATATCCGGGGTGCCGGAAACATGTTGGGTGGTGAACAAAGTGGCTTCATGATCGAGATCGGCTTTGAGATGTATCAAAAAATTCTTGATGAAGCCATCAGAGAGCTTAAGCGAACCGCATTCAGAGAAGTATTCAAGGAGGAGATCAGTAAGCAGGATGATTTTGTTCAGGATTGCACAGTGGATACTGATCTCGAGATACTTATACCAGACGACTATGTTGATCAAATAGCTGAGCGACTTTTATTGTACACCCGATTGGATAATTGCAAGACTGAGGATGAGTTGGTTCGTTTTCATGATGAGATGCAGGATAGATTTGGTCCTGTTCCTCCCTGTGTGGATGACCTCTTCACCACAGTTCGCTGCAGAAAAATTGCCGTTGAACTGGGATTTGAACGAATTTCACTCAAGCAAAAAACGTTGAGGTGTTATTTTGTAAACAACCCCGATTCTCCATATTTTACTTCTGAGGTCTTCAATTCCATTCTTCTGCACATACAGACCAGGACCAATAAAAGTCATCTCAAACAGGTTGGTAAAAATTTCATGCTGATCACCGAAAATGTTCAAAGCATGATTCATCTTCAAACTATTCTGGAAGAGTTTAAGTCAACAGTCGATGGCTCAATGTCTGCAGCTTAGTTTACAGTTCCCTGATCCAAATATTTCTGAAGCTTACCAGATCACCATGATCCTGGATCATGATGGGTTCTTTTGATTTGTGCGGTTTATACTCGGGTATTCCTATAAATTCTGTTGCTCCCCAGAGGGCTATGTTGTTCTGCACGAGTACCCCGTTATGAAGCACAGTTATCCTTGCTGGCGACTCCAGTCTGCCGGTACCTGAAAACCTTGGTGCAGTGAAAATGATATCATAGGTCTGCCACTCTCCCGGTTGTCTGCAGGCATTTACAAGTGGGATATGTTGCTTATAAATACTTCCCGCCTGACCATTGGAGTAGGTGACATTCTTAAAATTGTCAAGTACCTGAAGTTCATACCTGCCCATCAGAAAAATCCCGCTGTTGCCTCTTCCCTGACCTTCTCCTTTCACAACCGAAGGTGTTCTCCATTCGATATGAAGCTGACAGTCTCCAAATTCTTGTTTGGTGAATATTGGTCCGCTTCCTGGCTTAACGGTCATTGCTCCATCATCCATACTCCATTCTACTTTCTTTCCCTGATCACCGGTGAATGCGCTAAAGTCTTTGCCATTGTAGAGCACGATCGCATCAGAAGGCGCATCTGAAGCTGTTTTCCCCGGCTGTATGATCGTAGGTACTGGCGTCCAAACTTCAGTAAGTGTAGGGTCTCCTGATCTGTTTTGCGCGTTTGAAGTGGCCGTAAATGCTATTGTTCCCAGTAGTAAAAGATAGCTTTTCATGTTGGTTGTTGTGATGGTTTGTTTGATACAAAAAATATGTTCGGTGAAACAAGGTACAAATTATTGTGAAATTCACTTAAACCATGTGATTTGCATTCGACAAAAAAGGTACGCAATCTGATTAATTTTTATATTTGAGAAAACCATTGATGATGGAATCAATTGTAACCGATGGCGTAAGAATCAGTGTTGAGCAATTCTATCAACCGGATTATTCAAATCCTGTTCAAGGAGAATACATGTTTGCATATCGGATCACGATCGAAAACAACAACAGCTTCCCGGTTCAATTACTGAGAAGGCATTGGCATATCCATGACAGCAATTCAGAACAGCGAGAGGTAGAAGGCGAAGGTGTGATTGGCGTTCAGCCTGTTATCGCATCAGGCGATAAATATCAATATATATCCGGCTGCAATCTTAAATCTGAATTTGGAAAAATGTACGGTACGTATCTGATGGAGAATGTGCAAACAAAATCACAATTTTTTGTGAACATTCCTGTTTTTCAAATGGAAGCTCCATTCAAAAGAAATTAACGGATCTTATCGCTACATGCACTAATTTTACAATAACCTTTATTACAACATTTAAGGCCCCTGATTAGTTATGTCATACAAAGTAACGTTCAACAACAAGAACAAAGTTTTTTTTAATGCATTGAAGTCTGAGGTAGATGCTTATTTTGAAAGAAATGGATTGAAGAAAACCGGTAACTGGAAGCTTTACGGAAAAACACTCATTCTCTTACCCGGTGCATTGGCCCTGTATTCCCTTCTGATGTTTGTTGACATGCATTGGGCATTGTCCTCTTTTCTTTGGGTCCTATTCGGACTGAACATGGCTGCCATTGGTTTTAACATTATGCACGATGCATGCCATGGAAGTTTCTCCACCAAAGGATGGGTGAATGAGCTGCTTGGCTTGACAAATAATTTTCTTGGCGGCAATGCCTTTTTGTGGAAATTAAAACACAACATCATTCATCATACGTATACCAATGTTGATGGGGTGGATGATGACATCAACAACATGCCGTTTATGCGTCAATGCTCCACCCAACCCTGGAAGCCCATGCACAGATATCAGAGCATATACATGTTTTTCTTGTATGGATTCACTTCTTTGTTCATGTTCATGATGGACTATACCAAGTACTTCTCGAAGAAAATTTACACTACTCCCCTTAAAAAAATGGACTTTAAAGAGCATGTTATTTTTTGGGCGGGTAAGTTATTCTTTATCGGATTCTATATTGTTATTCCACTGCTGATGCTGGGATGGAAAGGTTGGTTGATCGGTTTCGTGATCAGTCAGTTTACACTTGGATTGACAGTTGCCATTGTATTTCAGCTGGCCCATGTGGTTGAACATGCTGAATTTGAGGCAGCTGGTGTTGATCCTGTTAAAATAGAAAATGAATGGGCTATCCATCAGGTGAAAACAACTGCAAATTTTGCATTCACCAATAAGATCATGACATGGTTTGCAGGCGGACTCAACTATCAGATCGAACATCATCTTTTTCCAAGAATCAGTCATATTCACTATCCGGAGATCAGCAAGATCGTTATGGAGACTTGTGAGAAGTTCGGACTTTATTATAACTATTTTCCTACCACCAGGGCTGCCATTGCATCACACGTGAAGTTCATGCATCACATGGGGCAGCGTCCTTAACTTCAGTGTGGGTTTATTATCTTGGCTTATAAGCGGATCCTGAAAGAATTTTTTTTGGTTCCATCGAAAGAAGGATGTCAATTTTCGTCTCCGGATGTTTGTTCATGTATGCTTGAATGATCTGTCTGCCTATGAACAATGAAACAAATCCAGGTGATTGCTCTCCAAATTCGGTTGTATATGGACCATCACTTACGTAAGATCTAATTTTGGCGATGTCGGTTTCATACAAGAGGTTGTTCTCTGTGAAAAAATTCCATATGAAGCCTTCATTTTCCTTTACGCCCTTGAGTTGTTTTTTTGTATATCCGAGTTTCAAAGCTTCTTCGGTTTCAGGCATCAAAATATCCAGCAAATACATTCTTTTACCATGTTCGATCATGATGTCAATAAGGGTTCTTATGTTGTTTCTGGAAGGATAAATATCATCAATGATATTCTTGATGCAGTTAACAGGAATATATTCAACAGTGAACCGGCGTGAAATGTATTCCGGATATAATTGAAGTCCCGCTTCTGATTTATATACCATCGAATGATCTCCAAGATGAAGCTGTAATCCTGAACAAAGTGCAGTGGGCGTGATGATCTCGCCATAGCCGCCTGTTTCACCATAGGCGAAGGCATCGATCGGTCCAATGAATGTGATGAATTCTTTTGGAATGGGATATGCAGGAAAATAATATTTGACGAGTTTTAAAGATGCTTCGATCTCTTCAGCGGTTCGTCCAATGCTTGATTCCAGTGTTTTTGATGAATCATAGATCGGCCGGTAATCGCTCATGAATTTCAGCAGTGCTGTTGTTATGTTACTGCTGTCAATTCCCTCAAGCCCGAGTATCTTAAAGATGAATACATTCAAAAAGTCCGGATATTTTTTTTCTAATCTATCCAACTCGGTTTCAATTTGTGCAGTATCAATGCTGAAAAATTCTTTCTCAAATCTTTTGGTAACGAGGCCAACTTTTATTCCCTTCACATCAGGTGTTACTGGCCCAATGTTGCAACTGATCATGAGCATCATTCCCAGTGACAAACTCAGCAACAATCGGTAGTTCGATTTTTTTGTTCTATACATCGTTAAATAGCTTGTTTTTGCTCTTTGTCCAAACAAAATTATACCAAACTGATACCAATCAGCTTTCTAATACCTGTTTTTCGTGATAATTCATCTTAATTCTGCAATTTTGCTTCATGAAGGTCTATCTGGCACAACAGAATTATCACATCGGCAATTTTGCGATGAACAGGGATAAGATCATATCGGCTGTTCAGGATGCCAAGCGTTTAGGGGCCGATTTGGTCGTGTTCTCTGAACTATCTGTTTGTGGTTATCCACCAAGAGATTTTCTCGAATTTGAAGACTTTATTTTACAGGCCGAATCTACAGTACGAGAGATCGCCTCGCATTCCAATGATATAGGGATCGTTATTGGATCACCAACGCGTAATGCCAAAAAAGAGGGGAAGGACTTATTCAATGCTGCCTTGCTCTTATACAACGGAAAGGTGCATGGTGAGGTTCACAAAACACTGCTTCCAACATACGATGTATTTGATGAATACCGATATTTTGAGCCAGCATTTGACTGGAATGTGATCAATTTTAAAGGAAAAAAAATTGCGCTGACAATTTGCGAAGACATCTGGAACCTGGGTGATAATCCGCTCTACAGAATTTGTCCAATGGATGAATTAATGAAGCAGTCGCCCGATCTCATGATCAACATTTCAGCTTCTCCCTTTGATCATGATCATGACCATGACAGAAAGGAAGTGATCCGGTTGAATGTAATGAAGTACAAGCTGCCGATGATCTATTGCAATACCGTAGGCTCACAAACTGAAATTGTTTTTGATGGAGGCAGTCTGGTGTACGATAAGCATGCCAGCCTCATTCATGAATTAAAACATTTTCAGGAAGACGGTTATATGATTGATACCGATCAGCTTGATGAAAAATCAGTTGCATCAGACCATGCTGCAGATATTCTGCCTGGTGGCGACTCAAAAGATATGGTATGGAATGAACCAGCATCCATCATTCCTTATCTTATACAGTCAGATCGTATAGCAAAGATCAAAGAAGCACTGGTACTTGGTATCAAGGATTATTTCAACAAGATGGGATTCACAAAGGCCATTTTAGGAAGCAGTGGTGGAATTGATTCTGCTGTTGCGCTGACGTTGGCAACAGAAGCACTTGGATCTGGCAATGTTACTGCTGTTTTGATGCCTTCAGCTTTTTCATCATCCCATTCTGTTGATGATGCTATTGCGCTCAGTAAGAATCTCGGCAACCCTTATCATATTATCCCGATTGAATCCGTTTATGATTCTTTTCTTGATAGTCTTGATCCACTATTTGCGGGTACTCCCTTTGGCGTAGCAGAAGAAAACATTCAAAGCAGAAGTCGCGGCAATATTCTCATGGCCATTGCCAATAAATTTGGCTTCGTTCTTTTGAATACTTCCAACAAAAGTGAACTGGCTACAGGTTATGGTACGTTGTATGGAGATATGGCCGGTGGAATCAGTGTTTTGGGGGATCTGTACAAAGTGCAAGTGTATGCTCTTGCACATCATTTGAACCGTTCAGGAAATATTATTCCACAACACATCATTGACAAGGCGCCTTCAGCTGAATTAAGACCCGGACAGAAAGACAGTGACAGCCTTCCTGAATACGAAATACTTGATGCCATCTTATACCTGTATATAGAACAGCGTATGGGACCAGCTGAGATCATTGAAAAAGGGTTTGATGAAATGCTTGTCAGACGTGTACTCAAGCTGGTCAATACCAATGAGTACAAACGAAATCAGTTTTGTCCCATCATCCGCGTGAGTGCAAAAGCCTTTGGAATTGGCAGGCGTGTACCGATTGTTGCAAAATACTTGAGTTGATCAGATATGGTTACCTTGCACACATCATGAAAGGCATTGTTTATAAATCTACCGGAAGCTGGTACATCGTCAAAGGTACCGACGAGGTGTTTTACAATGCCAGACTGAAAGGAAAATTCAAGATCGATGACATTACTTCCACCAATCCAATTGCTGTAGGCGATGAGGTGGAATTTGAGATGGAGGACGATCAGGAGAACAGGGTCATGATCACAGATTTGTTGCCGCGAAGAAATTATGTCAACAGGATCTCTCCCTCAAACAGAAGACTTCATCACATCATTGCATCCAACCTTGATCAATCCTTGCTTATTGTTACACTCAAGGAACCCAGAACCTCATTGGGATTTATTGACCGTTTTCTTGTAACCTGTGAAGCCTTCCACATACCTGCTATTATTGTATTCAATAAGTCAGACATCTATCGTGAAAAAGAAATGATACTGTTTCAGGAACGAAAAGAGATGTATGAACGAATCGGTTATCCTGTATTGCTCACTTCCATGAAGTTAAAGCAAGGTATTGATGAGCTCAAGCATATCATGCAAAACAAGGTTTCGTTATTGAGTGGTCATTCAGGAGTAGGGAAATCAAGCCTGATCAATGAAATCCTTGAAGGAGCTAACATCAAAACAAGTGAAGTGAGTGAATGGAGTGGAAAGGGTTTGCACACTACCACTTTCGCAGAAATGCGCGATCTTCCGAATGGTGGTAAACTGATCGATACGCCGGGTATGAGGGAGCTGGCCATTGCTGATATTGAGAAACATGAACTTTCACACTATTTTCCGGAGATGAGAAGGTTGTTGAATGCTTGTCAATTCAACAATTGTATGCATATCAACGAGCCGGGTTGTGCGGTTAAGCAGGCTGTATTAGCCGGCGACATTCACGAAGACCGATTTGTGAGTTATTGCACGATCCTTGAGAGCATTGAAGATAAAGCGTGGTGATCAGCTTTTGAATTTCTTCATCCTCGGCACTTTTTCTCCACTCATCAATCGCTCAGCACCAATATTGCTTTTACGATTAAGGGAGGATCGTCTGGAGCAGCCGTTCAGAAGGAGGCTGACTACAAACAAAGTGATCAGAATATTCAGTACTTTAAATTTCATGCTTGCTGATTTTATTTGAACCAACTGCTGTATAAGCTGTAATTGTTTGCGATCCGCTCGATCTCGCCGCTCACCAATTCCGGAGAAATGTCTTTTACTTTTTTTGCGGGTACCCCTGCAAAAATCGAACCTGGTGGAACGATCGTTCCTTCAAGTACCACTGCGCCTGCAGCGATGATGGAGTTGCTTCCTATAACAGCTCTGTCCATCACAATAGCACCCATTCCGATCAGCACGTTGTCATCTACGGTGCAACCATGTACAATAGCAGAGTGACCAATGCTTACATTGCTTCCGATCACAGTTGCATTTTTTTCGTAGGTACAGTGTATGACTGCATTGTCCTGTATATTGACTTTATCACCGATCACGATGGAATTGACATCACCCCTGACAACCACATTGAACCATATACTGCATCCTGCCCCGGTTTTTACATCACCAACGATCGTCGCATTCGGTGCGATGAACACATCATCACCAAAAACAGGAGAAACACCTTTTACGGGAAGAATGACTGGCATATTTTTTCTTAAAGTTATTGCATATTGCGGAACTTTGTCCTGATGAACCAAAGAGAACTTTTTCTTCGACATGTTGCCCAAACATCCACTTCTCCGCTTGCGCTTGAGATCGTCAAGGCACAGGGTTGCAAGATGTGGGATAAGAATGGGAAGGAGTATCTTGACCTGATCAGCGGGATCAGTGTATGTAACATCGGTCATGGTAATCCTCGTGTGATCCAAGCTGTGCAGGAGCAGACAGAGAAGTACATGCACCTTATGGTATATGGCGAGTTGATTGAATCACCGCAAGTCTTGTATGCTAAACGGATCACCGAGATGTTACCGGGTTCTCTCAATTCTGTTTATTTTACCAGCTCAGGTACTGAAGCAACAGAAGGTGCAATGAAACTGGCTAAGAGAATAACCGGAAGAACACATATTGTTGCGTTTAATGAGTCTTATCATGGATCAACCCAGGGAGCACTTAGCATAATAGGAAGTGAGTATTGGAGAAATGCATACAGACCGCTTCTTCCTGGCATTGTTCATCTGGATCATAATGTGTCATCACAGCTTGAGCACATTGATGAACATACTGCATGTGTAATCGCTGAACCTGTTCAGGCAGAGCGTGGGGTGATCGCACCCTCTGTTGAGTGGATGCATCTTCTTAGAAAGCGTTGCGACGAAACCGGTGCACTGCTCATACTCGATGAAATTCAGACCGGTTTTGGAAGAACAGGTCATTACTTCGCATTTGAGAAGTATGGAATTGTGCCGGATATCTTGTTGCTGGGCAAGGCATTGGGTGGTGGCATGCCATTGGGTGCTTTTGTTTCCAGTAAAGATCGGATGGATGCGTTCACTGATAATCCGGTGCTGGGCCATATCACTACCTTCGGCGGACATCCTGTATGTTGTGCAGCGGGACTTGCTGCATTGGAATTTTTACTTGATGAACAATTGGTAGATCAGGTTGCACAAAGAGAACAGCTTTTCCGCACATTATTGGTGCACGACAACATAAAATCCTTCCGTTCAGAGGGGCTGCTCATGTCTCTCGAATTTGATTCTTATTCAACCAACAAACAGATCATTGATCGTTGTATCAGCAAAGGTGTATTCACTGATTGGTTTCTGTTTGCTTCGCATTGCATGCGACTGGCACCTCCGCTGATCATTTCTGAGGCAGAAATAAAACAGGCCTGCAATATTATTATTGAGGCCTGTAACGAAGTAGATTAATGCTGTTATTTACTGAGGTGCATGCTGCGCTCTTTGTACAGCGTCCTGAAGTAAGGATCTCTCAAGTCTTTAACGAACCTGATCGCTTCACCTGTTGATTTCATTTCAGGTCCCAGTTCCTTGTTCACACCCGGGAACTTATCAAAGCTGAATACCGGTTCTTTGATGGCAAAACCTTCCAGCTTCTTCTCAAACGTGAAGTCGGTTAATTTGTGTGTACCCATCATGACCTTTGTCGCGATGTTGAGATACGGTATTTGATATGCTTTTGCAATGAACGGCGTAGTCCTTGATGCACGTGGATTTGCTTCGATCACAAACACCTGTCCCTTTTTAATGGCAAACTGTATGTTGATCAGTCCTCTGATATCAAGTGCTCTTGCAATTTTTTCCGCGTAGAACTCCATGGTGGTTACCTCCATGGGTGTGAGGTTGAATGCAGGAAGAACTGCATTGCTGTCACCACTATGGATACCTGCAGGCTCAATGTGTTCCATGACACCCATCACGTGGAAATGCTCACCATCAAAAATACCGTCGATCTCCGCTTCCTGACAACGATCGAGGAAATGATCGATCAGGATCTTGTTGCCTGGGATATGTTTAAGCAGGCTGACCACAGCTTGCTCTAGCTCCTCATCATTGATCACGATCCTCATGCGCTGACCGCCCAATACATAGGAAGGTCTTACCAGCACTGGATATCCAACTTGTTGTGCAACCTCAACTGCATCATCCACGTTGTATGCGGTACCATAGTTAGGATAGGGGATATTCAGACTTTTAAGCATATCACTGAATCGTCCCCTGTCTTCTGCGATGTCCATGTTGTCAAAGGACGTCCCAATGATCTTGATTCCTTTGTTGTGTAATTTTTCTGCAAGCTTCAACGCTGTTTGTCCACCCAATTGAACGATCACTCCTTCAGGTTTTTCATGTTCGATCAATTCCCAAAGATGTTCCCAATAAACCGGTTCAAAATAAAGTTTGTCAGCCATATCGAAATCTGTTGAAACAGTCTCCGGATTACAGTTGACCATGATGGCTTCAAAACCACATTCTTTGATGGCAAGCAGACCATGCACACAGCAGTAGTCGAATTCAATTCCTTGTCCGATCCTGTTTGGTCCGGATCCCAGCACAATGATCTTCTTTTTATTGCTTGGCTTGCTCTCATTCCACCCCTCATTTTCGAAGGTGCTGTAGAAGTACGGTGTTTTAGCTTCAAATTCTGCTGAGCAGGTATCCACCATCTTATATACCCTGGTTATTCCTGCAGCCTTTCTTTTTTCATACAACGCATCTTCATTGCCATCCTGCATGATACGACAGATCTGTTCATCACTGAAGCCATGGTGTTTTGCTTTTTTGATGAGTTCGATCGGCAGCGAATCGAATTTATACTTTGCGATCTCTTTCTCTATGTCTGCGATCTTCTGAATCTCATAGATGAACCAACGGTCAATTCTTGTTGCCTGGCAAATGGATTTTACACTGATGCCCATCATGAGGGCGTCCTTGATCCTGAATATACGATCCCATTTGGGTGTTTTGAGATACTCCAGCACTTCATCTGCATGCATTAGGCTTTTTCCGTAGTAACCAAGTCCAACTGCATTATTCTCCAGACTCTGACAAGCTTTTTGGATGGCTTCAGTGAAGCTTCTTCCAATCGACATCACCTCGCCAACAGATTTCATTTGAAGTCCAAGCGTATCGTTTGCCCCTTTGAATTTGTCAAAATTCCATCTTGGCACTTTTACGATCACGTAATCCAGCGCAGGTTCAAAGTATGCTGAAGTAGTTTGTGTGATCTGATTCTTCAGTTCATCAAGCGAGTATCCGAG
>JBKCFW010000048.1:0-3428 GCA_046303675.1 bacterium | reverse complement strand
TCTTCAAAATTTGCTCCAGGCAACAGATGGGGTTACTTCCCGGCCTTCTCTGCAGGTTGGAGAATATCCAATGAGAAATTCTTTGATGTATCGTTCATTAATGATTTGAAATTGACTGCTGGTTGGGGACAATTGGGTAACCAAAATGTATCAAGTCTTCAATACCTGGCGTTAATTGGAAACGTTGGACAGTACTCATTTGGCAACGCCAACGTAATCGGTCTTGCACAAAGAAGACTTCCAAACTACTTGATCTCATGGGAAACTGCTGAAATGGCTAACGTAGGATTGAGTGGTGAATTGTTCAACAGAAGCCTCTCCTTCAATATTAACTATTTTGATAAAACCACAAGAGATATGCTGTTGGCACCGCCAACCATCGGTACTGTTGGTAGGTTAAGCATACCTGACAAAAATGTGGGCGAACTCAAGAACAGCGGTATTGAAATTGACCTGAGCTATAATAATAAAATTGGACAGGTTTCTTATCGCATAGGTGGTAACGCCGCTTTCATCAAAAACAAAGTGGTAAAGTTGTTTGATGGAAACTATATCGGTACTACTCCATATGGTCGTATGGGTCAGGAGATATCCAGAACATATGAGGGTCTACCAATTGGTATCTTCTATGGATGGAAAACTGACGGACTCTATCAGACTGCACAGGAGATCAGCAGCGATCGTAACATCAGCAACGACCAAAGAAGAATTGATGGTATGATCCAACCTGGTGATGTACGCTTCGTAGACATCAACGGTGATGGAAAGATCACTGAAGCTGATCGTACAAATATTGGTAGTCCACACCCGAAAATGGTTTATGGTTTCAACACTGACTTCAACTACAAGAACTTTGACTTGTCATTGTTCTTCCTGGGTAATGCTGGTGTGAAACTCTTTAATGCAGACAGAATGCAGGGTATCGATCCAACATATCCATTCAATATGTATGCAGAAACGATAAACCGTTGGAACGGAGCCAATACAAGCAATTCTATTCCAAGAATGACGACAAAAAGAAACAACCTGAATCACAGAACTTCTGATCTATTCATAGAAGATGGTAGTTTCCTTCGTCTGAAAAACCTTTCTCTCGGATATACACTTAATGAGAGTGTTGCCAAAAGAATTGGGGTAAATCGTATCAAAGTGTATGTGACCGGTCAAAACGTACTTACGTTTACAAAGTATTCTGGTCTTGATCCTGAATTGGGTTATGCAAATGATGGCAACAGACAACTTGGTGTTGACTATGCACAATACCCACAATCACGTTCATGGATATTTGGACTTAACGTTACATTTTAACCGATAAAAGAATATAACATGAAACATAATAAATTTTACGTAGGACTTACTATTATGCTGACCATCACGATGGTAGGGTGTAATAAAGATTTGTTGGAGTCGACTCCTTATGCTCAGGCGACCTCCGCAAACTTCTGGAAAAATGCAGAAGATGCTGTAGCAGCAGCCAATGCGCTATATCCGCTGCTTGGTGATGAGATGTTTTTCGGACATCCTGAACAAGCATGGGATATATGCTCTGATGACCAATGGAGATCAGGAGACTGGGGTAACGAGCAGGCTATTGAAGATTTCACATTTGATGCCAGTAACGACCAATTGGGTTGGAACTGGTCATTGAAATATGAAGAGATCTCAAGAGCAAATGCGATCCTCATCAATGTACCAGACATTGATATGGATACCAATCTCAAAAACAGGATCATGGGTGAAGCCTACTTCATACGTGGATTGATGTACTGGCACTTCTACAAGATATATGGTCAAGTACCCATTATCACTGAAGAAAATGTGATCAACAACAACTACAATGTTCCTAAAGGCACCATGGCAGAGATGGAATCAAGGATCGAAACTGATTTCAAAAATGCTGCTGACATGCTTTATGCCCAGAATGATGGTTCAAACGTTGGAAGACCAACAAAAGGATCAGCATGGGGCTATCTTTCTAAATTGTATCTCTACAAAAATGATTTCCCTAATGCTATCCTCTATGGCAATAAGGTAATTGATGGTCCATATGACTTGCAAAACAACTTCGCTGATAACTTCAATCCAGATATCACTAACAACCCTGAAATGCTTTTTGCAATTCAGCGTACACGTGGATGGACTGAAGAGAACATGGCAACTTGGTATTATGCACCAAGACCTTGGGATGGCTGGGGTTTTCAAGAACCGCTAGATGATCTGGCCAACGAATTCGAAGCCGGTGATCCAAGACTTAAAGCTACAATGGCTTCTGCGGGCGATGTTATCAACCCGGGTCCTGGTGGCGGTCCTGTTGTTTATCCTGGTACCATCAATAACACCGGACACTATTTTAGAAAGCATGCTGCTTTCAGAGCAGAAGGAGATGGACTAGACCATGACCTCGATATTCCGTTGCTTCGTTCTTCTGATATTTATCTTGTCGTTGCAGAAGCTAAGATCAGAAGCAGTCAGAATGGTGATGCTGAAATAAATGCGGTTCGTAATCGTGCGGGTTTACCAAACGTTAGTAATGCAACAATGACTCATTTGATGCATGAAAGAAGAGTTGAACTTGCAGGTGAGAATGAGCGTCACCTTGATCTTATCCGCTGGGATAAAGCAGGCTTCATCGACATCGTTGCTCATTATGCACAAAATAGAGGCATATGGAAACCTGGAAGGGTTTTCCAACGTCCTAAGCACTATCACTTCGCATTACCTCAAAGACAAATCGACTTGAGTAATGGCGTATTGGAACAAAATCCGAATTACTAAGAGAATTTAGCTTTATAATTCAAAACCGGTACCTTTATTAAAATTATTGGTACCGGTTTTTTTATTTCTATACTCATGACATCAATAAAGACAGTAAAGCAATTTTTCATTTTCACCTTGTTGTTGAGCATGCTGGTCAGCTGCAAATCAAACTCAGATATACAGTTAGAAGGTAATTGGAGGTTGGACTCTATATTTTACTTTGATAATGGCTTCACATACACCAACAGAGCTCCCTACCCTTCTGAAGTGCATGTTTATAAGTCTGACAGTACTTTTTTAAGAAGAGGAATGGGCCGTGAAAATAAATTCACCTATTCACTCAATAAAAAAGAACTTGTGATCAAAGATTCTTCGGATGGACCAGGCGCTAAGCTCAGAATCATCAAAGCAGATTCAACAATACTGGCCATCAGAAAAGAGAAGTCGTTGGTATTCCCTGGTAAAAATCAAGAGCGTTATGAAATTCGTTTCTTTACCCGGATATCAAAAGATTCAGTCAAATGATATTGTTCTAGAGTCTCCTGAGAACTCATGAATTTCCATTGAAACGGCATTAAACGGTATCTTAAAATATCGAGCTGTCCCTGAGAGATATCCTGAACCATAATAAACTTCTTTCTTTACGCTTTTCCCATTGCGAAGGTTAATGA
>JBKCFW010000047.1:0-2602 GCA_046303675.1 bacterium | reverse complement strand
AACGTTAAGTCGTGAAATTCAACAAAAGAGACTGATCCTTTCGCTTTATGGGCTTGGAACAAATACCGGGTTAAAACGAATAAGTGCTGGCGAACACGGTGAGAGTTATAAGGATTTGCTGTATGTACGGAGAAAATTCATCCATAAGGATAATCTACGAAACGCAATTTCCGAAGTTGTGAATGCGATTTTCCGTGTTCGCATGCAAGACATTTGGGGAGATACTACTACTTCTTGCGCTTCCGATTCCAAAAAATTTGGTGCATGGGATCAAAATCTGATGACAGAATGGCACATTCGTTACCGAGGACGAGGTGTCATGATTTACTGGCATGTGGAGAAAAACTCAACTTGTATCTACTCGCAACTCAAATCCTGTTCTTCATCAGAGGTTGCCGCAATGATGGAAGGACTTCTTCGCCATTGTACCGATATGGAAATCGAGAAAAACTATGTCGATTCGCACGGACAAAGTGAAGTAGCATTCGCATTTTGTTATCTTTTGGGATATCAACTTATGCCACGTCTAAAAGCGATTCATTCGCAAAAACTTTACCGACCTGAAACGGGCATGACAGAAGCATATCCCAATTTACAACCGGTACTGACCCGTCCAATCAATTGGGAACTGATCCGTCAGCAATACGATCAAATGGTGAAATATGCAACCGCCCTACGATTAGGAACCGCGGAGACGGAAGCCATTTTAAAGCGATTTACTCGAAATAATTTAAAACATCCAACTTATCAAGCATTGGGCGAACTCGGAAAAGCGGTCAAAACGATCTTCCTGTGTGATTATTTGCATGCTGAAGAACTTCGACGTGAGATCAATGAGGGCTTGAATGTCGTTGAAAATTGGAACTCTGCAAACAGTTTTATTTTTTACGGAAAAGGTGGAGAAATCGCCACCAACCGACTCGAAGATCAAGAATTGGCCGTATTATCTCTTCATCTTTTGCAAAACTGTTTGGTGTATATCAACACGATTATGCTTCAAAATATTCTTTCCGACAGTAAATGGTTTGATATGATGACGCCCGAAGATTTGCGCGCACTTACACCACTGATCTATACTCATGTAAATCCTTACGGAACATTTCGACTGAACATGAGTGAACGCCTCCAATTGGAAGAGGGTGTTAGCGCATGAGTGAAAAACGGGTATCTCCTAAACGTAAAGCGAAGGAACTAGCCAAGTATCTGCGAGGAGAACGGCCGGATTATACGTATCTCAAAAGCCTATTTCAACATCTTCGGACAGAACTAGAAATAGACATTCCAAAAACAACAAAAAAACTCCCTTACGTACCAACGGAAGAGGAGCTTAAACGATATTACGATGTGGTTTGGAAAATGAAGAACTTTCAAGATATGATCATCGTCAAAACACTTTTATATACGGGAGTTCGCGTGAGTGAATTGATCAATATCAAGCTAACGGATATTGATTTTCACTACTGCCAAATCCGGATCAATAACGGCAAAGGTAGTAAAGATCGAATTGTACCTTTTCCTCAATCATTTAAGGAAATGTTGGCGATGCATGCAGATTCGATGAAAAAGAAACAGGCGGTGTATCTTTTTGAGTCATCATGGGACAAAAAATACACGGATCGCGGAATACGAAAAATATTGGCCAAATACTCGGAGGAGGCAGGTCTTGTACAAAATCTATCTCCGCATAAATTGAGGCATTTCTTGTTAACTTGGCTTAAAAAACAAGGGATCGACGACGCACTCATACAACCTTATTCTGGCCACGAAAGTCGAAAGTCGTTAGAGGTCTATTCAAAGCTTGCAATCACTGATGCTCAGCAAGAATATAACGAGGTCATCAATAAATTTCCTATTTAATTCCATCTACTTTGCGGGTGGTGTCAGCTTCGCTGGTACTACCCCAAAAAATGGGGTTCAGTTCAAATGGTGGCTCAATTTAAACGGAACAGTGGCTCAAAATGGTCCGGAATACTCAGATACCGTTCCGGTGAATTTGAGTCTCCATTCCGGACTAAATTTAGCCGAATATTGCATTTTCAGAACGGAATAATTTGCACAGAGAAAAAAAATGACCCGCTCCACGAAAACCATCTCCTTAAAAGTTAATGCACAATAAAAGCTACTAACTTTTTATCTAGATCAGATTTTGAGGAACAGGTCACAGACAAAAACTTATACTCTTACGGAATACTAAAATATTGCAGTCTTAGTTCATACATAACTTAAGAATCATACTTCACTTGCGGGTTTCGAATTTTATTTTTAAATGCTTGCTTTAGAATTCCTTTAAATTCTTTTTCATTCATTCCTTTGTATTTTTCAAATACCATTGATTCCGATCGGGATTGGACGACGTTATTCTGAATTTTCCAAATACCATCATCAAAATTATACGACCAATACTTCCCATCAGTTGTTTTGACTAAAATGAATATATAATCTGATCCAGGAACAACAAAATCATTACTGTTTTTTTCATTTAAACTACCGTGTTGTAAAAGTGTTATTTTTTCTTCTAATAGTACTCCAGAAATCACTTCTTGAACTTCGATTTTTGCAGGTGTCACGTCGTAACTATAATCCTGCCCTTTTATTCCAGTGT
>JBKCFW010000046.1:0-16742 GCA_046303675.1 bacterium | reverse complement strand
CTATGATCCTCGAATATCCTGCTTCCCGAAAGTCAGTTATTGACCCACTAATTTCAAGAATACAGCAATCTTTCAGAGATTTTTAGATGCGTTTTCTATATACTGAATAGGTTAATTGTGATTAAGAATTATAGGTAGTTAAAAGACTCCAATTTTTAATACATTTGTCCTACATGACAGCTAATACAGGAAAACTACTTTTGACTCTAATCTGCCTATCCATCCTACTCTCTTCATGCCTCAAATCAGGCTACGATGAAGTGACGATTTACGACAGTAACTTTAAATCTGGAAATACCACTAATCTAAAAGATGCCATATTATATCCAATTAACAACGAACAAGTAATAGGGCGATACAATAACGGGGGATTTGAACTTACCTTGAATAACTTACCAAAACATAAAGCGGTTTACATCATGGCGGAACCACTTTTTCACGATAGCTGGGACGGTAATAATAACTTTGGTGGTGTCGACGGGCCTGATATATGGTCGATATACGTTGACAATACCCCATTACTAGAAGCTACCTTCTCGAATTCTCCATGTAACGCCATCTACTGTCTGCCCCAATCTTATCCTGCCTCTTACGGATTGGTTAATAACCCACCGCGAACAGAATCGATTTATGACCTAACGGGTGTTTGTAATGCCCCTGATGTATATAAAACTTCGGCGTACCGTATTGAAAAAACAATCCGACATACGGATGGGAAAATCAATATCAAATTCAAGGATTTTCTTATCCAGCAAAATGCACCCGATAAAAAATGTGATGAATCCTGGTCGATGAGACGACTAGTAGTAAAATTGATCAACTTACCGTAAATCAATTACCGTTGAGGGTACACAAACCAACATTAAACCAATTTGCATTCCTGCTGGCTTTGAATGTAACCAATACTGCTTTTCAGTTACTGGTCATACTCCTACTGGTTCAATTTGCCGATACGGAAAAACTAGGAGCTTATTTCATAGCACTCTCTTTCAGCGTACTTCTATCCATATTGGTCAACTTTGGCACCACACAAACCGGACTGATTTCACTGAAAAAAGCAGAAGGGGAGAATGAACGAAAAAAAATATCAGCAGAGATTCTGGGATTGCGAACTTTACCTTTTTTAGTCTCTGCCTTGATATGCCTGATCGCACCGATGCTATCAAAAAGTTTTGGCACTTATTTCTTGCTTACACTGCCTATGATTTTCGCTGAATTCATAAACCCACAAGCTTATCTCATTGCAACATACAAAAGTAAAAATTACACCATACTGAATTTTCTACTCAAAGCTTTTGTTTTGATCTCAATCTATGTATTTAAAACAGATCTAAACATTATAGAATTCACCATTCTGGCTACAGGATCATGTATGACGATACTAAACCTGATATACTTACCATCTACGCTATTACAAAAGGGTACGCTATTTTTTTATCCAAAGCTCAATAAAATAATAAGTCTAACGTCAGAAAACGTAATGATCATGGGGAATGGGATTACGGGTCAATTACAACAATCCTTATTTCTTTTCGCACTTCCATCCATTGCCTCACCTCTATTCGTTTCCTCTTATGGATTCATTGATAAATTGATTTCCAGCTTTAGAATGCTGATCAATGCATACGGTACGGCCTTTATGCCTCGAGCTGCAGGACTTCATAAAGAAGGCTTTGATCAATGGAAAATGATCAAGCAACAACAGAATACGATCTTGACGATTGGATGTGTACTTATTGCCCTCATCATGTTCATTTTCCCTCATCAACTTCTAATGCTTCTGTTTATGGGTAAAAAAACAGAAGCCGCATTCTTTACGCAAACGGCCATATTGATTCAAGCAATCAGTATGGTCCCACTCTTAATGGCACTTAATGTATTAAATGTAGCTGAAGTTTTTCTCGAGAAAAAATATACCCTGCATTTCAAGGGTGGACTACTTCTTTTACTGATAACGGTTATATCCATCACGGCTCTGAAATATACGCTGCCATTCTTTGTCGCAGGATACTATCCTATGATCATCGAAGGAGCCTCGCTAATCGTCTCTTTATCCATCGTACAAAAAATTCGGAATGCGCAACCATAAATACTTGATCATATTAAGTTTTTTCTTTTGCGCACTGAAATCCATCGCCCAGGGTGATCTCAAATCGGATAGCTATATTTTTACAGAAGAGAAATGGGACTCCACGTTCGCTAAAAAGAACAGCGATAGTATGCAGATCTCTGTATTGCCTATTCTTTCGAAAATACAATGGATACAAGATCATCCGTATAATTGGAACGATGGCTCTATGGTGCAGGCAAAAGGCTGGCAACAAATGATTCGCGGAGGTATACATATGCAATTCAAATGTGCTGAATTCCAATTCGCTCCAGAAATTGTGCTGGCACAAAATCTGGATATCAATAACCATCCTGCAGATAATTATGATGTACTCTGGAGAGACTACTACCGCTATTATAATTTTATTGAATTACCTGATCAAATGGGAACAGGATTGTATAAAAAGTTCAGACCAGGACAATCCTTTCTGAAATTTCACTATAAAAAATGGTCGATCGCTTTATCCACACAAAATAAATGGTGGGGCCCTACTCAACGTAATGCTTTGCTCTTATCGAATTCGGCAGCCGGATTCCCACATATATCTATAAGCAATCAAACACCGCTTCACACTAAAATCGGGTCATTCCATGTTGAACTGATTGCAGGTAAGGTTACTAATGGTGGATGGAGACCACCGAACAGTCATCTCTCGTTCAGAGGAAACCCGCTCTACCTTTATAAAATACCATACGACAGAACATTGAATGGATTCCATTTGAACTACTCCCCTAAATGGTTTACTAATTTAACCATTGGAATAGAACAGATGTTTATGCAGAACACGAAGGACATGCGCTGGCATGATTATATCCCCGTTAAATCCATCATCAGTCGATTCCCAGATGAAAAAATTACCCAGCCTATCGTAATGACAGCTACCTATTTCAATTATGAAATGCCGAAATCTGGTGTTACGATGTATGGAGAATTTGGATGGAACCTATATAAAACGACATTACGAAACTGGCTCCTTCAACCTGATAAAGGATATGCCAGCGTATTGGGAATCAAAAAAATATTTAAGACCGCTAAAGCATATACTTTCGATCTACTAGCTGAAATTGCACAGCTACAACTACTCACCAGAGCAGAACAATTATCAAACGGTATTCCAACCAGTTGGTACCTAGGCTCCAATGTGCGCCAAGGATATACACATGATGGACAACTGCTGGGGGCTGGAGTTGGACCAGGTGGATCTTCGCAAACACTGGAATTCAACTGGAGAAAAAATAAACATCGGGTGGGCATCATGGCAGAACGACGAGTACATAATAATGATTACTATGTCTATGCTTTTTCCAATTCACTAGATTTCAGAAGATTCTATATTGATGTTGCCACAACATTAAAAGCGGATATTCAATACAAGAACTGGACAATTGCTCCTCGCATCAGCTATATCTATACTAATAATTATCAATGGTATCTCTTCCAGGCAGTCGATCAATATTTCATACCGGGAAGAGATGTACAACAGTGGGCTGGTCAACTAAATTTGATATATACATTATGATGCATCCCAGTGAACATAGGGTGGCCATTATACTCGTAAATTGGAACGGCTACGAGCTTACGAAAGCATGTTTACAATCAATAAGATCAGTGGAGACGGTACCTCATACGCTCATTGTGGTGGATAATAACTCTGATGATCGATCGGGAGAAAAATTAAAATCAGCATTCCCCGAAATTCAGTTGATTCAATTGCCTACCAATACAGGTTTTACGGGTGGGAATAACATTGGAATTGACTGGGCGTTGCAAAATAATTTTGACTATATACTATTGTTAAATAATGACACGCTCATTTATACTGATTTTCTTCTGCCGATGATCAAATTTTTAGATGAAAATGCCGACTATGCAGGTGCACAACCCAAAATATTATTAGCAAAAAATAGGAACATCATCTGGAATGCAGGCGGCTCTTATCTAAACTATTTTGGAAGCACATCGTCAATTGGTATAGGAGAAAAAGATCTAGGCCAGTACGACGATGAAAAAGATACGGCTTGGATAACCGGTTGTGCTTTTTTGGTTCGCTCCACTGTAGTCAAAGAAATTGGGAAGCTCGATGATCGCTTCTTTGCTTATTATGAGGATGTGGACTGGTCGCTAAGAATGAAAAAAAAGGGATATAAACTTCGCTACTTACCAAAGGCACAAATTTTACATGTAGTGGCCGGATCATCCATTGGCAAAAGCACTAAACAAGGGAACGTTCCTGCTAAAATTCACTTTTATAGAATCAGAAATCATTTGTTCCTAATTCGAAAACATGCAAACCCTTTAGCATTTATCCTTTCTTACGCGTATCAAACAATAAAAAATACCGCATTTGTCTTCTATTTTTTAGTTAATCTTAAATTTGAAAAACTACAAGCGGTAATTAAAGGACATGTCGTGGGTAGCTTTTCCAGATTAGATTGAACATATGATATCATCTTCAAAAAATATATACGCAGATATAATCCCCTACTCTAAGGAAATAGGAGTAAGCCCCGAAGTATTAATCGAAGCTTTTGATATCGAAAGTCACTATAATAGACTATTAGTAAATGAAGTAGATGCGGCAAAGAGAGAAAAACTTTACAGAGAGTTTTATTCTCGTCTACTTCAATTTTATGGAAGAATTGCCAATGATGAAGGATCAATGGAGAGTAATATCGCTACTAAGGATAATCAGGTAAGTCTTTTTGAAAAAGAACTTAAAAACAAATCAATCATTGATTTTGGTTGCGGAGAAGGTCTATTCCTATTTAATATTCTAAAAAAAATCCCGTACAAAAATTTAGTTGGGGTAGACATATTCATCCCAGAATCCCTAAAACAGCAATCTGCTATCCGATTCATTGAGTCTAGTATCATTACCTTTCAAACGGAAGATAAATTTGATATAGCGTTTTCAGATAATGTCATAGAGCATTTATCCCCTTTAGACCTCATTGATCATGTACACTCCGTTTACGATAGTTTACATCCTGGTGGTAAATTCATTATCATCATGCCCAATAGGCTTTTCGGACCTATGGACATTACCAGGATCATAGATAACTCCAGCTCAGGAAAAACAACTGCACAGGGTGGTCACTTGAATGAATCTACCTATACTGATATGATCCATGCCTTAACACAGATTGGATTTATGAACTTTCAAACTGTAATGCCCATTCCTATATTCAAATACAGTATTTTTAAAAATATTCGTATCCGAACGGGCTGGATCAAAGGAATTGAACAAAACAAATTTCTATTGAGCCTATTCAGAAGTATAAAAATAAAAGGACGTTGTCCCATACGTTTTTCTATAACCTTAATTTGCCAAAAGCCGCTTACCTGATGAAAATTGTCAAATTTATTTTTCTTTTTCTCCCGATAAGTGCACTCGCACAAACAATTAGTATGGACCAAACGCCCATAGAAGACGCTCTTCGCCGATTGCAACTGATGGGAAAAATGGAACAAGACCTTTCGTTCATGTCGAGGCCCATACAACCTAGAAAAATCAATGGATGGGACTCCGCACTTTATCATATGGATTCAAGTTTTTTCAAAAAAGGATTACACCCAATAAGTAAAAAGTTTTTAGGTAAATTCGGATACGCTACTATTCTACCATTTCAGGTCACACAACAATTTGTAACCGATCATCCTTTTCAAGAATTAGATGGACCAATGATCGGCAGCTCAGGGTCACAAACCATGGTAAGTGGAGGCGTATTTTTAAAACTGGGCCCGCTGACCATTCAATATCAACCTCAGTTCGTTTGGGCTGCTAATACAAATTTTAGAGGCACACAACAAACGCCCAACTTTAGATATCCTGACCCATATTTCTATGACCACTATAAAAATGATTTGATCTTCAATCCTGTATTAGACAATCGGTTTCTACAAAAAAATCTCATTGGACAATCCAGTATCAGATTAAATCTTGGCCCAGCCAGTATTGGATTAAGTTCGGAAAATATAACCTGGGGACCAGCTGTAATGAATCCGTTGATCATGAGCAGCCATGCACCGGGCTTCATGCATGTCTCCTTTAATTCAAGAAAGCCCTTGCGTACGACTATCGGAAGTATTGAATGGCAACTGGCTGCCGCTTACTTGGATGAGATTAATCCTGCTTACCGAGGTGTAGCCAGAAATTATATGGGATTCGGTACAGATCAAACGCGTGATGAAAAAAGATATTTCAACGGCGGAATGGTATCCTACCAACCCAAATGGATAAAAGGGCTAAGTGTTGGTGTGTCCAGAGTAGTGCAACAACCAGAGCTTGTATTAAGAGATTTTCCGCAGTGGAACTTGATATTCAGAAACGTATCCAGAGAAAAAGATCCTTCACAAATCAGCTGGGCTTTATTGTACGACATCGAGACGAACCGAGATCAAGTAGCCAGCATATTCATGCGCTGGCTCTGGCAGGAAGCTCATGCCGAATTCTATGCAGAATGGGGACGGAATGATGCCTTTTATAATATGCGGGATTTCCTCCAAAGACCTGAACACTCGCGTGCCTATACCTATGGTTTCCGAAAATTGATTGGATACAATGCTTCATCGCCACGTAAATACTGGCTAGTCATGTCGGAATTTACACGACTACAACAACCTTCAACCTGGCCTGCACTAAGTGCAGGATATTGGTATGTGCATGGAGGATACAGGCCAAAAGGTTATACCCATCTAGGGCAGATCATGGGGGCACCTATTGGATCGGGTGGGAATTATCAAATGATTCGAGTAAGTAAATTCAATGGAATGCAACAGCTGGGAATTCAACTGGAACGTACGGATCAAAATGCAGATATATTTGAAATGTATAACCCACTTCTCCCCCCAACCAAAAATAAATGGGTTGATATTGGGTTACGTTTACTGTATGATCATCCAATCCATAATATTTTGATCAGCACTACATTCATTGCCAAGCAATCCTTTAACTATAACTGGTCTCAACCAACAGCTAGCTCCGGCCTTGGTTTGAGTAACTCCAATGATCTCAGCAGTTTTTTATTTAAAATTGCGATTCGATATTTATAATCCATTGACACGTGACAAAAAACATATCAGAGTTGTCGTCGACATTCGTGATCTGCAGATCGCAGCTTCGGGTACCAGAACTTTTTTAACGGAACTAATTACTGAATTCAATAAAGCTGACCATCAATTTATTTTCCTTTATTTAGATAGTTCGAGAAAAGTGTACACTGGCAATAAAGCCTGGGGTAAATTCACCGAACAACTAAAATATTTTTTCTGGAAACAGGTTCAGCTTCCTTATAAAGCATTTCGACTAAAAGCAGATATCGTTTTTTGTAGTGATTTTATGGTCCCCTTTTTTCAACTTGGCTTCAAAACCATACCCGTTTTTCATGATGCTTTTTTTTGGGAATACCCTGAACATTATAACAAATGGTGGTTAACTATTTTCCGTGGCTTGGCAACTGCCGCTGCAAAAAAATCCTATTGCATCGTTACCCCAACCCTGTATAGCAAAAAACAAATTGCAGCCTATACCAACATACCCCATCACAAGATCGTTACGATCGGAGAAGGCCCTAAAAACTATCCAGCAGCTATCGAAGCAGATCGTACCCCCAAACCATATCTGCTTCATGTAGGTACACTGGAGAAAAGAAAAAATATTCCTACCCTCATTAAGGCGTTCAAACAATTACGAGATAAAGGCCATGATATTCAACTGATTTTAGTAGGTAAAGCGTCAAATAAGCATAGTTTAGATGATAGCCTCACTATACAGAACCTGATTCGCGAACTCAATCTCCAGGAACACATTCAATTAACGGGTTATCTGCCAGATGAAGAACTTCCTTCCTTATATAAACATGCATTGGCCTATGTATTCCCGTCAATCAATGAAGGATTTGGAATCCCGGTACTGGAAGCATTTTATTATCAAACACCGCTGCTTATCGCCAATAATAGTTGCCTCCCTGAAGTAGCCGGTGATGCCGCTCTTTCCTTTGATCCTTATGATTTGGATGATATTACTCAAAAAATACAAGAGGTCATTGTACATGAAGAGGTCCGCCTTCAACTCATTGAAAAAGGAAAGATGCAAGTCGAAAAATACACATGGAGTAAAACCGCGAAGCATTTAATGAAAATCTTCATTGATGCGAAAGGGTAATATGGATATTTTATCTTTCTATTCAAACACCATAAAAAGATACTCTGGGCAATACGCTCCGCCAGAAAAGTATCTTTGGGATTCCTAAGTCTTATACAGTAATAAAATTGTAGTTTTAAGCTTGATGTTGCTTTTCCCACTCACATATCTGTTCGCCTTTCTAAAAACCGTAAAAGGATTCTCAGAAAGAAAAATAGGAGCACTGTTGATCTTCATCTGCATTGCTCTTCCCATTTATATCAACTCACTTTCGGTGATGCATATGTGGGGCTTTACAGCCGCTTTACCAGCTTTACAATGGGCAAAGGAATTCGTTGTTATGGTCGCACTGGGATTAGTAGCTTATGCATTACAGGAAAAACCAAAATTAGGAGTAACGGACAAACTAGTACTAACCTTTTTAGTGGGTAGTGCAACTTATGTATTTATACCTCTCGGTTCTTTTGGATTTTTCGATAAATTATTGGCCCTTAAAAGTGTGGCTTTTTTTACATTGTTATATGCTATTGGCCGACTTATATCGATCAAAGAAGTCGTACTCGGAAAGCTTGTGGGATATATAGCTGGCATTACTCTACTGGCTGCAATAGTTGTGATCGGTGAATTTATGCTCTATGAACATCTCCACGCCCATACCGGTTTTGCTGATTTTATTGAAGATATTTTTGGGACAGAAAGGACCGGCCATTATGATCTGCTATGGACATTTGAAATTGAATCGGGGGCCAAACGTTTTGGTAGCATATTCAGCAACCCCTTAGAGTTTGCAGCAGCTATGTCCCTCAGCATATCTTTATGCCTGAGTTATTATACAAATGAACAAGGAGCTTTTCAGTGGAATAAGAATAGTACTTTTTTTATCGTCGCTTCATTTGTAGGCATCATATTGGCATTATCACGCGCATCATTTCTCGGCTTTATGGTGGCAATCTACCTATATGCCCTTATTACCAAAAATGCCTTTCTAAGAAAGGCATTTTACCTGTTATTATTGATAGCAGCAGCATATCTGATCTATTTTTTATCGCAACATGATTTTTACGATTTTATTATCAATACAATCACGTTTTCGAATGCGAGTAGCTTAGGACATGTACTGGAATGGGTGGAAGGGATAGAAGCGATGTCTATGAACCCATTAGGATTGGGACTTGGCGAATCGGGAAGAGTTTCTGGGTTTTCGGGCGACCATACGGGAGGAGAAAATCAATTTATCATTACGGGTGTTCAATTAGGGGTTCCACTATTATTGATCTATGTTGGCATACATATTAGCCTGATTCGCATGGCCTGGAAAAACAGAATTGCATCTATAGGAAAATTAAGACGATTAGCACTAGGCCTATTCCTGTTCAAGATCGGATTCCTTATCCCTATGTTTACTGCGAATACAGAAAGTTACATTTACCTGAGCTATCTAAGCTGGTTCTTGAGCGGCTATATGGTGAACCTGGTAGGAAAGGCGAACCCCAATAATTAAGTGGGTATTTTAGGAATCGTATTATAAGATCAAAACCAACACCACAGCAATAACAGGCAAGGCTGCCCCGACCGCCATGCCCTCATACCACTTTACCTCATCGCGCTTTAAGGGCAGATCAGATTGATCCGTAATCTGAATCGTAGGGGTTTCCTGTGCTAAAGCCACTTTAGAAACTTCCAGATTCTTCATCAGCTCCCCATAGATAGTAGTCATGACCATTTTATCGCGTTGCGAAATTTCGGATGTTGCGGGGGCACTTACATATGCCGGATTTACATTCAATAATAACGTAGCATCACTTTTGGCTTCGTAGGTTCGCCGATTCAATAAACGATACATACTGTCGGTCCGTTTTTCTAAGCGCTCTACATTATTTTTTAATCGGCCAACTTTAGCATCCATATAAAATTCTGTCGCAATCGTTAATAAGCGAGCCGTGATCAACTGGCTCAATCGCTCGTCTTTTGTATTCACGGTAATACTAAAGAAACTCAATTTTTTATCTGGCTTTGCAATGCTCAATTCTTTCTCGGCTATACGTTCGGAGATCACGTTCAATAAACTATCCTGCAATCGATGATTTTTTTCGATCACTCCAAAAAATATTTGTTTCCCAACCTTACTGCTCTTCGCCCATTTTTTTCGCAAGCCATATACATCAGCATAGCGATCGGCTAAACAATATTTTGGATCATTCGCATAAGTTGTTTTCAAGCAAGTTTTTAAAAATGACGTGCTTCTCAATAACTGCAACATATTATCACCAGAAATCACACTGTTCCCTCCTCCACTCAAACTGCCGAGATCTATTCCCAACTGACCACCTAATGAAGATAATAAACCGCCCCCTAAATTCTTACTCTCTTCTACATAAAACGTAACCTGCGAAATATATCGAACGGGTTTGAGCCAACTATACAACAACCCTGAAACACTACCTAAAATAGATAGTACGAGCATCAATACCAAACTTTTGCGAATCTTCGTTACGGTTGAAGCAAACCAACTCGTGATCCAACTATGTAGTCCATTATTTACGTTCGACATGAGGATTATAATTTTAAGATAGCAGCCAAACCAATCAAAGCAGAAACAATACTGGTCAAAGCAGACAGTTCCGCAACGGATAACCCTTTTTCCTTGTCGGGCATCTCAGGAACAATGATTTTCGATCCTGGCGTTACGCTTGGATACATACGGAAGAATAAAAACTTACGTTGCTTTTTATTGATGCCATTACCATATTGGATATACGCCTTATGCATAGAAGCTCTGTTCTTCACGCCACCAGCAGCAGATAAATAAGACTTGAAACTTGATCCTTCATAACGGGTCAACTGAGGACTATACACCGCACCGGTTACTTGCACAAAAGGATCATTACGGGAAATGAATAAACTATCACCAGGTAATAATGGCAGCATCAAATCACGATCATTATTATCGGTCACATTAACGCCGATCAAAACGCCTTTTCTATATACCTGTAAGTCGCGCAACGACCCATACTGGGTGATGCCGCCGGCACGATTTAATACATCCTGAATGGTCTCGTCTCTTTTCTCCAACGCATAATTGCCTGGAAACAATACTTCACCTGCTACTTTAACATCGCCTAAAAAAACAGCATTCAATAGTCGGGGTACAAAAATATAATCCTGGGGTTCCAGCAAAATGGTATTATCGTTATTACTGAGGGTGGTATCCAAGGTCAATTTCAACACATCTAACAACTGGTTGGTCAGCGAGTCGGTTCGATTCTTTTTAATACGGGATAATTCCACCCGATGATAAGCAGCATCATTTTGAAAGCCTCCACTTAAGGCGATCACATCTTGCAATTGCATCCCTTCACGGAATAGTATTTTCCCTGGTTTACGAACATAGCCCGCTACGGTCACATATTTTGGTTCTCTTAATTCGGTATGCGTAAAGATCTGAACGGAATCCTCTCGGAATAATGCGATCTTTTCATTCCCCACGATCACTTTTTGCAGATCTACTGAAACCATTTCTGTAGTTCGATTCGCCGTGATTCGTTTGATCGTTGCTCTGGATAAAAACGCATCTGGCCTCAGTCCATCTGCTTTCTTAATCAGGTCTTGTAAACTAAGGTCAGTAGAAAACCCATATTCACCTGGACGAAACACAGCTCCTACGATGGTTACTTTATTTTCAAAAGCGGGCATTTGCTTTTCTGCATAAATGGAATCTCCTTGCATGGGGAGATAATTGGCAAACGAAACCAGTTCTACATCTTTATAGATCTTCTCTCTGCCGTTTCGTTGTACGATTTTCAATCGATCACTATACGCTGAATCATTGAATCCACCGGCAAAGTTTAATGCATGAGCCAAAGTCTCATCATTCTTTAATTCATATACTGCAGGTCGTTTAACATGCCCTACAATATGTACGCGCTTATTATAAGTAGGATAGAGGATCACATCCTGATCTTCTAACCGGATATCTTCTGGTAAACTTCCCTTCTGTAAAAATTCATACAGATCAATGCTCGCTATTTTTTTATTATCACGGATCAATTGTATATCCCGCAAACTTCCATTTTCCGTTGGACCCCCTGAAACGTATAAGGCATTGAAAACAGAGGATAATGCAGAAATCTGATACGCTCCAGGTCTTTCCGCTTCTCCGATAATGGTAACCCGAATGGTTCTGAACCCATTTAACGTAATACTGAGCTGTGTGGAATTGGAACGCAACGCTGGATAAACTTTGGCCATTTTGGCAAAAATGCGTTCTCTGGCTTTTTCAATCGTAAGCCCATTCACATTCACCAGACCTGCATGCTCAATATTGATATTCCCATCTGCACTTACCGATACCAACTGATCGGTCTCATTGAGTCCGGTAAGGGTGATCCCCAACTGATCATCGGGGCCTAAAACATAGGACTTAGGTGTGGCCAATCGTAAATTGGGTTCGAAGCTGATGTTGGGATTGCTGAAAAATTCATACCCATACTTATTCGTGGGTTTTCTGATCTCGGGTATTTCTAAAACCCAAGTACTATCGCGCATGAAACTGCTGGTATCCTTAATGAGGTTGTTCTGAGTGAACTGCGATTTTTTGGTTGCCTGTAATGCAATCAACCTTCTCTTGAATGCATTTACTTCTGATGCGGGTAATCCGCGCTTAACCAGAAGTTTCATCGCATCGGATTCCGACATGCCTGAAGCCAGGGATTGCTGCCAAAGCAGTACGATCTGCTGATCAGAGAAACCATTTATTTTGAAACTCCCCATATCCTGCTGCTGCGCAATCGTAAGACCAGGGAGTAAAGCTAAGCAGAGAAGGAGAAAATAGCTACGTAATGTAATCATGTTCGGGTTTGTCAACTTTTGGGTAAACCAAGGTTTTAAGATGGTAAAGGTATAAATCCGTAACCACTTCCCAAGTGTATTTAGGGGTAATTCCCTGATTAATCTGACTTCTTCGTTCCTCCAAATCTGCTGCATGGGTATCGGCCCATTCGAACCAGGATCTTATAGATGGAATATTCTTCTCAAAATACCATCCGAATCGCTCCCCCTGCAGTACTTCCCTGCTGAAAACCGTGTCCAACGCCGCGATGGCGCAACTATTGGCCATAGCTTTTAATAAGGTTGGATTGGTCCCCCCGAACTCATGCCCGTGCATATAGGCATAACAATAGCTATATAACGCCGAAAGTGTAGCTGTTTCTCTTACATATCCCGTAAAAATGACCCGTGGATCCTTAGTGGCCCTCAATTTGGATGCAAATCCGTCTTTATAGGGCACATCCCCCACAATCACCAGTTTTTTGGTAGTCTGGGTTTGCACAAAGGCCTCTACGATCCAGTCTGCATTGTTATCGGGAATCATCCTGCCAATGATCAGGTAATATTCCCGAGCTAACAGCCCCCATGGCAACAAATGATCCTCGTGTGCTTCCTGATTGGCCTCTGCCCCATAGGTGATCACTACCGATTGGGCTCCAAACTCTTTTTCGTAGATCGCCTGCATGGCATTGGCGTCCGTGACCAGCAGGTCCATATATTTTACGGCCTGCTTCGCCGCCCATTTGAAGTAGTTAGCACCAAATCCTCTCCATTTGGGCCTCAACCATTCCATCCCATCCACATTCATTAGGGTAGGCTTACGAAACCAACGGGTGATCATCCCAAATGGACCATTGGAAACATTGAGGACCATTACGGCATCTGCTTTGGAAAAGACCACATGCCAGAAAGATAAAAAAGAATGAATGGGCTGACTTAACGCCTTGGAAGGAAGGGTTGGTATATAGACCAATTTGATCCCGTTAATTGCCTTGGGTTTTTCAGGGAAGAGATGCGCATGGCAATAAATGGTTACCTCCACGCCCTTTTCGGTGAACCGCTCTGCCAGCGCTTTCACTAAGGTTTCATAACCACTGTAAACATAAGGATAACCCCTGGATCCGATGATGGCTATGTTCAAGGGCTTGGTCATTATACAGAATCGATTACGTTGATCAGGTTTTTTTCAAATGCAGCTAAACTGAAATGCTCTTCTACCCTCATTTTCCCTTTTTGCCCCATTTCCCTCAGCTGGTCACGCTGCAAATGTCTGATAATTTTTGCAGCTGCAAGAGCCGGATCGTTTAAAGGGATGAATATACCTGTTTCGTTTTCTTGGATCATTTCCTGTGCCCCACCCTGCTTAGTGGCCACCACCATTTTACCCGCCGACATAGCCTCTAACACCACAGTGGGCAAGGGATCTGGTTGCGTTGAGGGTACTACCAGCAAATCAATGGCACTATAGAATTGTTGCATTTCCTCACAGTATCCCAGGTAAAAAACGCTTTCCTTTGCTGAAGAGTGGGCAATGCGGATTTTGATTCTTTCTTCAAGGTATTCATAGCCCGGAAACGCATCACCTACAAGAATAAAATAAAGGTCAGGTTGTAGTTGATGTAATGCCGTAGCGATGTCTAAAAAATAATCCTGGCCTTTCCAGTAATGAACGCGACCAGCCATACCAATCACCAATGCCTCTTTGGGGATGTTCAGTTGCTTCCTATAATTTTCTGAATCTTTGGTATTCATTGGGGGCAATCCATTATACACCCGTTCGATCTTATTACCTGCATCACGCCAGTGTTCACTAACTGCTTTGGATACTACAATGATCTGGTCAGACCAATTTCGCATACACCAAGCAATGGCTGCATGTAACCATCGAGGCTTCTCAATGATCTCATGGATATGCCAGATATGCTTGATTTTATTTTTCTTGGCTACATAACCCCCAATCAAAACGGCTGCTGTATTGGAATACACCATGTCGATTGTCTCTTGCTGAATGAGCTGACGTAATGCTTTAGTCCCTTGTCGCCATTTTTGAATGCGATCCATGATCCCTTTTATTGAAAAGTATTGTCGGCGTATGATTCCAAGAGGGAAAAAATGAACGGGGATGTTTCTGGCGCGTAATGCCTCAGCCAAAGGCCCTTCAGCAGACAAGACTACGATGCAATGATGTCCATTTTTTTGCAGGACGTCAACCGACTGTAACCCAATTTTACTGGCCCCATAGAGATCTGAACTGCTATGTAAGAAAAGAATACGCACGAAAAGTCAACTCTACAATCTGGTTTTAATGATTTTAGCTGGAACACCCGCCACTACGGAGTAGGGAGGTACATCTTTAGTCACTACTGCCCCTGCTGCCACTACACTTCCTTTCCCAATAGTAACCCCCGCTAAAATAACACTATTCGCTGCAATCCAACAATCCTCTTCGATTACTACGGCTGCTTTTCGAACGCCTTGTTCCTGCATGATGATATGCGGATCATCGAACACATGATTTTCTGCGAAAATGCTCACGCGAGGGCCCATCATCACATTATTCCCGATGCTGATTTTTCCTGAGCAGCCTATGTAACAAAAAGGCCCAATATTAGCATGATCACCCATAACTAAGCCCTCTCCAATATCTCCGCCATACATATTGGAGGGACGGATGATCGCATATTTCCCAATAGTTACCCTATTGCCCAGGGTGATGCCCGCTTTTGAAAGGCAGTTGATCTCGGCTCCATCTTCGATGATGGTGTCTATCCCCGTTTTCAGGTATTGAGGATAACGCAAGGCCACATTTCTCCCAACCAGAAATAGTCCTTTAGCCGATCCAACGAATATTCGTTTAATCAACCCTCTAATAAAAAAATGGCCCAGGTAATAATACGTGAGCCAAATATTTTGGGTGGACCAGCCTTCCTGAAATCGGGTTTTTAAGGATGTACGCATGACAAGCCTAAAAATACAACTTTTGCTTATTAAAAACGATCGAGGACAGATTATCGACGTGGAAGTGTCCCGGTTAGCTGATAATTTTTAGATGGATAATATGGCATTGTTTATCCAATTCAAGAATTACACCTTCAGTTTCATTATTTAATTGGATTAGAAATTGTTTAATTTGAAAAAATAAATTTAGAATTATTTTCTAAATTTTTAACCCCGTTTTATCCAAGAATTAAAGGGTCAATACAGAAGAGAGATAGCTTCGAATATTTTGACGAGTATTTGAGTGAAGATTTAGATCAAGCTAAGGAAAATGCAGAAAAAGAAGAGCTGAGAAATTGCGAAGAAGAGGATCGCGTATTTAATCTAGAAAGAATTAATGAGGTAAAAGCAGGTGTTTACGCTATTGAAAATCAGCGAGACGTTAAAGGCTGCTTAGTAGAATTTGAAGAGTTTCTTAAATCTACTTATATCAATTAAAGTGCATTTTTCAGATAAATTAGTTAATATACGGTACAGATTGTGTCGTATTTAGCAAAAAGAAGAATCTCAATCTATTGTAGGGCATCATTACAACAAGTTTGAGATATTTATATCGATAGAAATATAAAAATAACTAGATCTGTAAAGCATTTTTCATCAAATTAGGCTTTCCTGTTAAAGAAACAAATTGAATTTACCTAATTTTCAAAATATGTATTATAATAC
>JBKCFW010000045.1:0-4006 GCA_046303675.1 bacterium | reverse complement strand
AAATAATATTGCTACCGATCAAAGTTATTTGCTGGTTGGAGACAATGGATCTGTTCCTAAATGGTTAGTAACAGGTGCACCAGCTGGTCAGCATAATATTTTATCGCGTATCTGGAAAGTGCAGGAACGAGGAACAATCGGCTCAGTAAAGCTTAGTTTTTTTGCGCCACGTTCAGGTTTTAACACCGTATTGCCTCAGGGTAACGAAACAGGTAAATTGTATTTGACTATTAGTCCGGATGCTGTATTCAACGATAATAACAATACAGTACTCCCATTAACATTTGATGGGAAATACTGGACAGCTAATGCAGATCTAACGAGTGGTCAATTTTTCACGATCTATAAAGAAGTAGATTATCCAGGGGGAATTGTAACAGCACCTATGGTTTGGTATCGTGCAGATGTGCCTGGCCCAACTCCAACTACAAAATGGTATGATCAAGGTGTTTCTGATGGTGACGTTACGGCAACTGCAGCATTTACTGATCCCAAGACTAGTACCCGACTCGCCAATTACAATCCATCTTACACCTTTGATGGGGTTAAATTTTTTACATCAGCAGTTTCGGATCTTTCTTTTTTGATTGCCGATCAGGATTTATTCGGTGTTTCCATGCAGACGAGTACAGGCACTACAGGATTGAAACTATTTTTCGGTCTGGGTACCAATGCAACTTCATATGCACGAAATGCCATTGGCTTTAGCAATAACAGACCTGCTTTTTTAAATACCGGCACTAATGGAGTAGATTATATAGGGATGAGTACAAATACTACAGGGCTGAATTGGCAACTGTTACAGGGGAGTAGAACGGCCAGTACAGTAACTCAAAGCAGTTGGGGTGAAGCGGGCTTTCAAACTTCATCCGTAGCCAGCGGAGTTACCATTGGAACATTGGATCATATCTCTGTCGGAACGCATCGATATGCGGGTAGTCAGAATTCAATTTTTGATGGATGGGTTCCAGAGGTAATGGCATTTGGTCAGACATTGACTACTGATCAGCGAAATAGGGTAAGAACATATCTAGGACTAAAGTATGGTATCACTCTTGATCATAATTATTTTGATGGAACAGGAACAGGGACGGGGACATTGATCTGGGATCGTGTGGCTAATAATGGGTTTAATAAAAATATATTCGGCATTGGTCGTGATGATATTCAACGATTACATCAGCGACAATCTCGATCTATAAATCCGCAGCAATTACTTATCATTGGGAACAATAATACGATTGGTACGCTGAACGATGCATCCACAGGTAATGATATCAGTACCAATAAATCCTATCTTATCCTTGGTGATGATGGTGCAGATCTCTCCCTTAACTATACCCCCGTTCAAGGAAAATATTATTTCAACCGAAAATGGAAATTACAGGAAACTGGAACGATTGGTTCGGTAAAAATTCGGGTGCCTGCATTTGGGAATACATCATCTACCAATACACTTCCTAATTTCAGCGGATCTGCCTTGATCAATAATAGCGATGTATATCTTGCTGTGGATAACGATGGTAATTTTTCAAATGGTGGAACCACATTCACGAAAATGACAGCAGTGGGAACAGGTACTACAGCTGCATATGAAGTGAATATTGATTTGACGAGCGCTTCTCCATTCCTGATGCTTGCTGTTGATCAACTTACTACGGATACCGATTCAGATGACATTAAAGATGTTGATGATATTGATGATGATAACGATGGGGTATTGGATATAACGGAGTATGGTACCTGTGCTAATAATTTTGATTTTAGTTCCACAAGACTAGGTACTGCTTCCAATACCTACACCATAAATGGAACTTCTGTAACACAGGTTAGTACCCAAACATGGAATAACGGTTCAGATGTGAATGGTAATGTAGCTTTGGGTGGTACTCATGCTATTACGTTATCTTTTAATAAGCCCACTCAACTTCGTTTCCTTCATGCCAATAATACCAGTGCATCATTTATCAATACTAATAAGTGGACAATTACATCAGGTGGTTCCATTTTCCGGTTTACTGATCAAAAGACTGAACTGAATGTAAGTTCAAATACATTAGGGGCTACATCGTTTACTACTAAGTCTGCTACCAATAATGATGCGGAATCATGGGTAATGATCACCTCACCTGTAACGAGCATTCGTATTCTTGCTGATTATCCTTCTACTGCTACTGTTTCCGATTTACGCATTCAAATGATTTGTGATGTGGATACGGATGCTGATGGGCAAGTCAATCGTCTTGATCTGGATTCAGATGGGGATACTTGTCCTGATGCGCGCGAAGCAGCTGCATCTTCATCTGCAACTGCCGCTACTTTCAAATTTACAGGTAATGTTGGCACCAATGGTTTAGTGAATACATTAGAGACCACAGCAGATAATGGTGTGTTGAATTATAATTCTGTTTACAGCACATTCGCTCTGAATAATATATTAATCAGATGTTTGGATAATGATAATGATGGAATCACCGATGCAGTTGATTTGGATGATGATAACGATGGGGTCCTGGATATTGACGAGCAAGTTTCTTGTACATATCCTGCTCATTCCATTAATACACTAACCTATACGGGTAATGGTACCGTCACAAGTCCGGATGCAACCACTATAAATTCCTCACACGGTTCTGTATGGGTTTCCAAATATTCAACTCAAAACTTTAAACTACCCATACATTTAGAGTGGACAACTAACACATCGGGTATAGGAATGTTCGGTCTATTGCCTGTTCCCAATACCCAAACTGTTTCCAACTGGAATGATGGTGGATATAAAGTGTATCATGATGCCTCCACTATATATGGGTATTTCCCGAAAGCGTGGAATTTCACTAAAACCTATGTGGCCAATACAAAAATGGAGATCGATATATCCACTTCAGGACTTGTTACGGTCAAACAGAATGGTATATTAATACGTAAATTTCAGGGAGTCATAGCTGATTATAAATTAACTGTCTCCTCTTATTCTTCAAAGACATATAGCAATGTTAAGCTGACCTCATATTCGATTTCTGGTACTTGTGTGGAATTGGATACCGATGGAGATGGTATTGTAAATCGTTATGATCTGGATTCGGACGATGATGGTTGTAATGATGCTGTGGAAGCAGGCGCAGCTAGCGTTACAGCCCAAGTGCCATTTAC
This sequence comes from bacterium, assembly GCA_046303675.1. Classification (GTDB taxonomy): domain Bacteria; phylum Bacteroidota; class Bacteroidia; order Chitinophagales; family Chitinophagaceae; genus Pollutibacter. The sequence goes on along the minus strand of JBKCFW010000045.1, from coordinate 853 downwards.
AGGATCAGTAGGGGCTAATGGAGTACCAGATCTATTAGAAACTTCATCAGAAAGCGGATTGGTATCCTACGAGAATACCTATGATGCCTTTGCTTTAACCAAAACTAAAATTGTTTGTGAAGACACAGATTCAGATGGCGTTTTTAATCATTTGGACATCGATGATGATAACGATGGGGTACTGGATATCGAAGAACAGAAAACCTGTGTATATCAAGATGAAATTCTTGATGATCTGGCATTCACCGGCAATACAATTGTGAGTGCCTATGATAATCTTATAGTGGTTAATGCACCAGGTTCAAGCTGGACTTCCAGTTATTCTAACACTCTATTTAAATTGCCCCTGCACCTTGAATTTACAACAGATGTTTCTGGTAGTGCCATGATCGGTCTCTTACCTGTTAGTGGAACTCAAACCGTTAGCAACTGGACAGACGGGTCTTATAAATTTTATGTGTCCGGTTCTAGCTACTATGGCAAGATGCCTTCTACTTCGTGGAACTTCTCGGGTACATATACAGCGAATACCCGATTTGAAATTGATATTACAGAACAAGGGATATTAACGGCTAAGATTGGTGGCAATGTTTTGCATCGGGTACAAGTACCTGTAGAAAAATATAGACTTGTACTCTCTTCACCCAGTACAACAGAGAAAACATTTAGTAATGTGAAATTCAGTGAATGGGGTACAGATGCCGTGTGTACCGATATGGATACAGATAAAGATGGAATAGTAAACCGATTGGATATTGATTCCGACGGAGATGGGTGCAACGATGGTGTAGAGGCTGGTGCGGTATTGAAAACAGTTACAGTGCCTATCACCACTCCAGTAGGCACCAATGGT
>JBKCFW010000044.1:0-11087 GCA_046303675.1 bacterium | reverse complement strand
GCCTCAAGCATCGGTGCTTGTCCGGGTAGCTTACGATATCCATGCTTGGCCAATGTTTCGCCAGAGGTGTCGATGAATATTTCAGCTTCATCATTTTTCCAATAGAGATAGATCACTGCACCCAACAATTCAGATCCTGTATCCGGACGTCGTTTTACAGTATTGCGCATACGATCTACGATCGCATCTTTCACCCTGAGGTTTGCAAACAGATTGGTGGAGATGGTTGGATGAAATACATTGCTCGTCACTGAGAAATATCCATTTGGCGGAATAATTCTCTCCCACTCTACGGATAGCAAATGATCATGGAGCTGGTCAGGGTCTTCGCAATGAAAAGACTTCAAAGAATACATCACCTGACTCGCACACCGCAGGTTAAGATTAAGTCTGATACAATCCTCAACCGTGCCAAATAATTCAACACCGGTTTGAAAAACACGCTTCGGCTCAAATCCAAGCGCAACAACTTCCTTTTCGAGTGATGGAGCCAGCCATTTATGACAAGTGATGATGATCTTTCTCCTGTAAGTGAATACATGCATGAAGCAAACTTAAGTCATGTTTATAAAAAATCCTCCAGAATAAATATTCCGGAGGATCAACCATAACAGTATGTGGCTTTTCTTATTGCAGTTGTTGTTATTTCTTCCCTCCAAGCTTGATCATCACATGTCCTTCTAATGTACCACCTACATTCAGGTAAGTATTGGAGTACACCTTTCCCGTGTTGTATGTGAAGTTAAACATCAGCTTGTCTTTGTATGGCAAGTTCACACCTAATGCAAACTCTTTGTTCGTGTGATACATCGCCATGAACCCGATCCATTCCTGAACATTGATCAATGCGCCCATATCGACCACATCTTCTCCCCCATGGATCATACGATAGCCCAACATCGGTGAGATGGTTGACTTCCCTGATGTCTCGCCACCCTTAGTCAAACTGAACTTCTTCGTAAGCATCGCATTGAACACCGTGTAATTCACAGCACCGTATTTAGAGAACTCCTGGATATTTCCAAGGCTTGGTACACTCGTTAGTAATTGTATTCCTTTTGCTGTCTCTATCATCACTCCTACAGTTCCATCTACATTTACTCTTTGTTGGTTGTATGAAGCGATCACCGGATCGTTCACATCACCTCTGATCAATGCTCCACCTTTGCTGTTGATCCTGTTCATCATCATTCCAATGCCTACACCCAGTCTAACGCGAGTACTACCCTTAGAAAGATCTAAGGCATAAGAACCCAATAACCTGTTCCTTGACAACAATCCTGCATTGTCGCCATTGAACTGCACGCCAAGACCTGCCCCCTTCGCTGTTTGTGTTTGCAAGGTGACATACTGATTAACAGGAGATCCGGTGAATGTATTGGGGACCATGTTCCTGAACGAAGCATCCACGCGTGCCATATCACGCAGTCCGGTTGCAGCAACCGACTGAACCATCTGGTTAAAGTAATACTGGCTTGGCGATGGGTTCAGCTGGGCTGTTGCAGAGAGTGATCCTATGATCAGTGCAACAGCTAGAATGTGTTTGTGTATGGTGTATATATAGTTTCTCATGTGTAGTCTTTTTCTTTCTTGTTATTGGTTTACGATCGTGATGAAGCCTCTGATATTGATTGATGGATTTGACCTGAACCTGATCAGATAATAATAAGTATCCGTAGCCAGTGGCTTACCATTGATCTTGCCATCCCAACGGTTATTGTAGTTGGCTACTTTATGCAGGATCCTGCCATTGCGGTCAAACAAGGTCACTTCATTATCAGGATAGTTCTCAATGTTCTGGATCGTCCAGAAGTCATTGTATCCATCATTGTTTGGCGTCAGCACGTTGCTTGGTGAAACGAGATAATCATCTTTCACTTCAACAGTTATCTGAAGGACTGCAACACTACCATCGGTATTTGTTATGGTAACCGTGTAGGTTGTTGTAGCCAATGGTCTTGCCACAGGATTCATGATATTAGTAGAACTTAGGCCTGTTGCCGGACTCCAGTTGACACTGCCAATGCCTGTTCCGTTTACCTGCAACTGGGTGGAAAGGCCTTTGCTGATGATGGGATTGCCATTTACGGTGTTGTAGTAGTTCTCAGAACTCCTTCCCGTTACGGTAGGAAGTTTCTTTATGGTGATGATGATGATCTCATCATAATAAAGACCTCCGTTATCAGTTGTACGAACCCTGATGGTGTAGCTGTTCTTTGCAGCATGGTTATACACCCTTGCGGCAAGCAGCTGACTACCACTGATTGTAAATGCTCCGTTGTCAGCACTTCCTGCACCACTTACCAGCGTGTAGGTATGCGAATCTCCTTCATCAGGATCTGTTGAGCTAAGCAGACCGATCACCACATTAACCACATTGCCTTCGTACAAACTCGTCCTGCTGATCTGAATATCAGTTGGTGAAGCCTTGTACGTAATGGTTATTGTTGTTGAAGTTGTACCCCCTTTATTTGTTGCGGTCACAATGTAAACCACAGGTCCGCTAATCGCTTGGGTGCGATTGCCTGATATAATACCTGTCGCAGTATCAAAAACGAGACTCGCTGGCAAATTGGGTGAAATTGTATAGCTCAATGGACGACCTCCTTGAGAACTTGGCATCACCGTATTAATAGCTTTATCTTTCTCAGATGTTAACGATGATGGTAAGTAATTAAGATTTGAAGGAGCGTCATTCGGATTTGTTCCATCTTTTATTTCTTCATAATCTGTTTTACCATCGCCATCGGTATCACGATCATCATCAGCCTTATTTGAAGGATTGGTTGGATCAAGGTTATACAAAGGAAATAATAATGTCTCGACATAATCTGGCACTCCACCGCCATCGGTATCTTTGAAATCGGTTGCGTCGTTAGGATCAGTGCCGTCTCTTTCTTCAACATAATCAGGCACTCCATCACCATCAGTGTCCTTGTATTTTTTCGGATCACTCGTGTCTGTTGAATCCTGGGTTTCCACATAATCAGGAACAAGGTCACCATCGGTGTCTTTATACTTCTTTGGATCATTTGGATCGGTACCATCTATTACCTCTACATAATCTGGAACTCCATCTCCATCGCTGTCCTTGTAATCCTTTGGATCCTTTGGATCAGTTCCGTCTTTAATTTCTTCATAGTCAGGCACACCGTCACCATCGGTATCTTGTTTGTCATCAGAACTCTTTAAAGGATCAGTTGCGTTCAAGCCATATGCAGGGAAAAGAATTGTCTCTACATAATCTGGCACCCCACCGCCGTCTGTGTCTTTAAAATCGGTTGCATCGTTGGGATCAGTACCATCTAGTACCTCTACATAATCAGGCACGCCATCACCATCAGTATCCTTGTATTTTTTCGGATCAGCAGTATCCGTTCCATCTTGTGTCTCCACATAATCAGGAACAAGGTCACCATCGGTGTCTTTATACTTTTTAGGGTCATTTGGATCAGTGCCATCATTGAGCTCTACAAGGTCAGGAACACCATCCCCGTCGGTGTCCAAATTGCTATTCGGATTATTGATTGTAATAGTAAGCTGCTTTTCAAATGTCAATCCACCTGAATCTGTGACTTGTACTCTAATGGTATAACTGCTCTTCGTTAGGTAATCAAATACAGTCCCAGTCTTTAATGTATCACCTGATATTGTGAAACTTGAATTGTCTGTATCCCCTGTGCCTGATACAAGGGTGAAAGTGAATGTATCACTCAAGTCTTTATCTGTTGCAGTCAGTTTTCCAACAGCTGTACCGATGATTACATTTTCATTGATACTGTTTGGTGACAATGTGATATCTGTAGGTGCTGAATTTATAGGAGGCAATTGAGTAACATCCTGAATTTCCTGAGCGGTTAAAGCTCGGTCAAACAGTACAACATCATCCATGCAACCGTTGAATCCAAGCCAATAGCTTCCACTTGGAACATTCGTCCAGGCTCCTCCATAGAAATTGGCAGCTCCAATATTATTGAACGACATATCCAGATGATTTGCAGTGCCAGTATTTGACACATTTAAAACATCGTCTAAATAAATTGTGATCGATCCCGGCTTTACAGCCAAATCAACCTTATGCCATTGGTTGTCGTCTACGCGAATAGTTGAAATTACCTTCAGTGAACTGCCAATCCATAAATTAGCTTGTAGTTTTCCATCGGTTTGAATATATAAAATCGGGACATAATTACCTGCAGGTCCGCCAACCACTGTATTTTGATACCCCAAAATGGCTCCGAAAGTAGATGTCTTGAATTTGAGTGAAATGGTAAAGTTTGATCTCGACTTGATCAAATCGTTTGGCATTTTGATATAATTTTCAACAACATATGATCCAGGGTTATTTGAATTTGAAAAGCAAATGGCATTCCCTGTTGCTCCAGGAGAAAAGGATGGTGTTCCTACCAGTGTTGCATCTAGATTTGCATCAGTTGTGTCGAGCGTATTGTTTTCAAAATTATATTCTAAGACTTTATAGATAAATCCAGTTTTAACTACCGAAGTATCGCTGTTGGTGACGATGACAGACCCTGAGGCACCTGCACCCACAACCGCTGTTATTTGTGTATCAGAATCTATGGTAAAAGATGTTGCTGCTTTAGCACCAAAAGTTACTTGGGTGGCCCCTGTAAATCCTGTCCCAGTAATAACTACCTGCGCACCCTTTCCTGCCGTCGCAGGGCTGAAAGAAGTGATCGACGGGGTAGTAACTGGAAAGGTTTTACAAAAGCCAAGGAACCCAGCCCGAGCTAAAAAGGAGTCCATGGAATTCAACGTTCTTCCTACGATAGACTCAATTCTCTTGTAAGTTGGGTTATTTATGGCGTGCAGTCGGGCTGCTGGATCTTCGATATCGTCATGTTTCAATGGAGCACCAACAAATTCTTTTGAAGAGATTATAGTAGTAGTTCTGGCATAAGTAAAACTCAACATTGAGCAGAGTAGTAACATTAACAGATGCTTTCTTTTCATTTTATTTTTTTAAGTGTATTTAATTGCAGCCTGTATTATAGAAGTCATGTTTATGCCATAATGGCAACTATTTTGAACTAAAGGCTTTAAAATCGAAGGTAGATTTGATCAAAATCTTTGTCCAAGTATTCAAAAGGCTAAAAAATAAATTGTACAACGCCAAAATTTAAGGACATGCATAAATTATCCCCATGTTTGATAAATCTTGTCACATGATATTTTTTGTCTTTGGGCGACAATACCTATAGTTTTATATTTTTATATAACATCATGAATAAAATATCCATTAAAGTAATTTTTCCGCTCATTCTTATAAGTCTAACCACTTTAAATGCGCTTCAGGGCCAGTTAAGGGATACAGTGCTTAACATGGTTATTTCTAAGCCCAATTTTTACAATGTGATCAAAAGTGGTGATGATAGAATCTTTGCTGGCACATCTGAGGGGATATTTGAAATAAAAGGGGTCAATTTAAGTCATTATGGCAGCAATCAAGGATACCTTACAATAGATAAAAAGGGAAATCCAATTATTGACAGCAACGGAGTGAAGTATTATTCTGAAAAAAAATACGCCCATTTGCTTCCATATCCCGAGCTGGCCCGAGAGGAGTATCATACCAGCAATGGTAACACGTTCTATATCTGTTCGGGTGGAAGATTGTACATATATGATATTTTTCCATACGAGTACAGCTATCCTAACCACAGTTTCAGAACAATTTCCAACGTTTTATTGGGAACCTATTCGGGTATCTACTTGAAAGGTAAAAAGATGAGTGGCCCTATCGCTCCGTTTACAGATGGATATATCAGGCAGTTTGGAGACAGGGCTTTTATTTGTAACTATGAAATTCTGATTTTAGAAAAGGATGCATTGGATTCAGGAAAAATCATTGAAGGAAAAAACAAGTTGGTATTTAATCCTTATAAAGAATCATACAACGACATTTTCCCTTCAAAAGACCTAAAGCACTATTATGTTGCGACGCAGACAAAAGTTATTCGTGTTGATTATGACTTCAAAAACTATACAACTATTTTCGAATACGAAGGGAAAAACGGACCCATTGGATTCATTACCGAGGGTATATCTTCATTGTTGTTCTTTGCCAATAACAATTTATTTCAGATAAGTTATGAAAATGAAAAGGTGTACCCACTTACAACATTCAACGAACAGATCATGGCTGGTGTTGTTATTGAGAAGCAAACATATGTTTTGACCAGCAAAGGCTTGTACAGATTCAATACAGGCCAGCAATTGGAAAAGCTTATTGACATTGAGAAAGCACATACTATGATCTCACTTAGTGGATCAGAATTGATCATAGGCTCTGATCATGGATTGTATCTTTTCAATATTGTCAACCGTGAGCTTTCGGTTATTATAAAGGGCATTGAATTCAATCGCAAGGCACTGCACAAAAATGAGAATGCCATCTATGCTGGTTCTATAAACGGGCTATATACAATTCAAGCTGCAGACATTCCCACACTCATTGAGTACAATAAGTCGCAATTATCGCAAGCAACTGCATCACACAATTTAATCGGAATCATTATAGCCATTGCATCTATCATCATTCTATTGGGGTTTATTGTTCTTCGATTCCGAAAAAAATTAAAAGCTGCCGAGGATATCATTGAGCAAATAAAATCGCCAAAAGAAATTGTTACACGTGAGAAAATTGAAGAGTTCATTTTGAACAATCTTCCCAATGCAAGCATCAAGACCATCATGGAGGAATTTAAATTGAATGCTCAGCAAGTATATGCGATACTAAAACCCGACAAGCCCGGTTCGATCATCCAACAAATCAGACTGGAGACATTAAAAAAGATGAGAGCGGAGAAGAAAAAAAATCTTGAAATTTCTGAGGTTACCGGATTGAGTGTATCCTACCTGAAAAAACTAAAGGGATAATCTAATGCCATATTGTGTTTAATGAGTTATATCATACCTTGTTCTATCATTGTGCCTAGGGGGAACCTCATTTTTTGCTTTTAGTTAATTAATCCAATCGCCTGGATGTTACAAAAGAAATCAATCGGACCAACGTTTTTAGATTTGTAAGGCCGAAAATCAGCCCTAACAGGGCACTGACCTACTTACTTCAGCTTTCCTCTGTGCACTTCACTGAACTTAATGCAGCATTGCATTGTTTAAAAAACAGATAAGGCCCACTTCATCTCAAAACGCAAACTAATGAAAAAGATTCTTGTCTTCGGTATGGGCAAGGTTGGCAGTCTGGTTGGCACATTGCTAAGTAAACGTTTCTCAGTGACCGGATTTGATAAACAGCCTCCTGGTGAAAAAATCAGCTTCCCAGTGATCAAAGGTGACATACACAATGAGGAAAAACTAAAAAAGCTGATCCCGACTTTCGATGCTGTCGTCTCGTGCATGCCTTACAACCTCAATCTTCCTATCGCTAAGTTGTCCCATAAGCATGGGGTTCATTACTTTGACCTGACCGAGGATGTGCAGACGACTCAGGCCATTCGGAAAATGGCAAAAAAATCGTCATCCGTGTTGGCACCACAATGTGGACTTGCACCGGGTTTGATCGGGATCGTGGGTGCTGATCTCGCCAAACACTTCAAGAAGTTGCGTGATATAGAATTGCGCGTTGGGGCGTTGCCAAGATTCCCCAATGGTTTATTGGGCTATTCATTCACATGGTCGCCGGCCGGTGTCATTAACGAATACATCAACGATGCAGAAGTCATCCACAATGGCATAAAAAAAATGGTGCCTTCGCTAGATGGATTGGAATCTATCAATATTGAGGGAAGGGATTTTGAGGCATTTAGTACTTCAGGTGGACTTGGAACGATGTGTGAAACATACGAGGGAAAGCTTGATACATTGAACTACAAAACCATACGATACCCCGGTCATATGAAGCTGATGCGCTTCCTGCTCTATGAATTAATCCTGAAGGAGAACAGGGAATTAATAGAAAAGATACTGACCGAAGCAAAACCTCCTGTGGAAGAGGATGTCGTTCATGTATACGCAGTAGTAGAAGGCTGGAAGTCCAATGGTCAACTCGCCAGGGAGGAATATTTCAAATCCTTCAATCCGATCGAGATCGATGGAAAGAAATGGAGAGCGATCTCCTGGACCACTGCTGCTTCTGTGGCATCGGTCGTGGAAATGGTTGCAGACAAAACCCTTCCCCAAAAAGGATTTATCAAACAGGAGGAAATAAAATTCAGCGATTTTCTTGCCACGCAAAATGGCAGTTACTTCAAATAAAATCCATGTTATGCAATTGAATAAAGACTTGTCCATTGTGATGGACTCACTCATGACAAAATATGCAGAAAGGGTTCCGGATGTAAAAAAAATCATCAATGATCTGATCACAGAAAAGGTGATCAATGAGAAGCGTGACATACAGAATGATCATATAGCATTTCGCACGATGGGCGTTCCTCACCTTGGTATACAATCACTTGAAAAGATCTTTCTCCACTATGGTTACACCAAGAGAGATCATTATGCGTTCGCTACAAAAAAACTTGATGCCTACTGGTACTCGCCGCCATCCGAGGAATTCCCACGGATCTTTATCAGCGAACTCAGGGTAAAGGAATTATCTCAACAAGCTCAACAAATCATTTACTCCTACACCGAAGAAGTGAAATCAGATCCGGTTGATGGACTGGACCTGAACGATCCGCAAAGTGTTGCCGCATTTCTGCATTCTCCCCTTTGGAGAATTCCCACCAAATCAGATTACCTGAGTCTGCTCGAAGAATCAGAATACGCTGCCTGGGTGATCTATAACCGCTATTACTTAAACCACTATACCATCAGCGTTCATTATCTCAAAAAGGGATACAATACACTAAGTGAGTTCAATGAATTTTTAGAGAGGAACAACATCACCTTGAATGATTCGGGAGGAAAGATCAAAACCAGTCCGGATGGACTTCTTCTTCAAAGCTCAACAGTTGCCCAAAAAATTGAAGCAACGTTTGCAAATGGCGAGAACTATGAAATTGCAGGAAGCTATGTTGAGTTTGCAGAAAGAAAAGTTCTGCCTGAATTTGCACATCTTCCTGAATCAGAGAGAAAGCGCGAACACTTGAGAGATGGCTTTGAGGCAAACAATGCAGATAAAATTTTTGAAAGCACATTTACCAGTCAAATCAATCGTCCACAATGATCGAACAAGTACTTCAGGAATTAGGCATTCAGTCTAAGAATGCAGGAGTTTCTACAGGAACAAAGAGTTGGAATGGCAAAGGCGAATCTATCCACTCATTATCTCCTGTTGACGGTCGAGTGATAGGTGAAGTTGAGCAGGCCACAGCGGATGACTATGCAATGATCATAGAGACTGCTCAAAAAGCATTTGTCTACTGGCGATCAATACCCGCACCACGACGCGGAGAACTGATTCGACAGATCGGTGATGTGTTTCGCTCAAGGAAAGATGCTCTTGGTAAATTGGTGAGTTATGAAATGGGAAAAAGTCTGCAGGAAGGGTTGGGTGAAGTACAAGAGATGATCGACATCTGTGATTTTGCGGTTGGACTTTCCAGACAATTGTATGGATTGACGATGCATTCAGAACGTCCTGATCATCGTATGTATGAGCAATACCACCCATTGGGTGTGGTTGGCATCATTTCGGCGTTCAATTTTCCTGTTGCGGTATGGTCGTGGAATGCAATGATAGCCTGGGTTTGCGGAAATGTTTGCGTATGGAAACCTTCGGAAAAAACACCGCTGTCAGCAATTGCCTGTCAGAACATCGTTGCAGAGGTTTTTTCCAGGAATCAAATTCCCGAAGGAGTTTCTTGCCTGTTGATTGGTGATGCAAGCGTAGGAAAGTGGATGAGCGAAGATCATCGCGTGGCATTGGTATCAGCAACTGGATCGACCAGAATGGGCAAAGCCGTTGCAACGGCAGTGGCAAGCAGATTAGGAAAGAGTTTACTTGAACTCGGTGGAAACAATGCGATCATCGTATCAGAGCATGCGCCCCTGAACCTAGTCATTCCATCAGTAGTGTTTGGAGCAGTGGGTACAGCCGGACAGCGATGCACAACCACACGAAGGTTGATCGTCCATGAAAAAATATACGAATCGGTAAAGCAAAAATTGGTTTCGGCATATACACAACTAAAGATTGGAAACCCTTTGGATACAGTAAATCATGTTGGTCCATTGATCGATCATGATTCCGTTTCAAACTTTACTACTTCGATCAAAACGGCAATAAATGAGGGAGGAAAACTACTGTGTGGCGGAGAGGTCATGAGCGGGAAAGGATTTGAGTCTGGCTGCTATGTATCTCCAACCATTATAGAGATGCCTGCACAAACTTCGATCGTAAGGCACGAAACATTCGCGCCCATTCTTTATCTACTGAAATATCAAGAATTGGAAGAGGCCATTGCCCTACAAAATGATGTACCACAAGGATTGTCATCTTCCATCTTTACATCTAATCTGCAGGAATCTGAATTATTCTTGTCGCCCAAAGGTTCTGATTGTGGCATTGCGAATGTGAACATTGGAACCTCCGGCGCAGAAATTGGCGGCGCATTTGGAGGAGAGAAAGAAACAGGAGGAGGAAGAGAAAGCGGATCAGATGCATGGAAGGCCTATATGCGAAGACAAACCAATACCATCAACTACGGAAATACATTACCGCTGGCGCAGGGGATAAAATTTGAGATAAAGTGACATTCTGATATTTTTTAGATTCACAGTATGGGATATAAGAAAGGTAACTGCCTCAATCCTTTTTACAAGAGATTGTGTTAACCAATAATTCAAATCACTCATTATTTCATCGAATGATTTTAGTTGCGCTTTATGTAAAACTTCAGCAATTTTCATGAACATAAATGACTAAGAAGTAACGCTAAATAATATAATCTAGACTCTAAAATTCTTTTCAGAATCCGTCCCCAAGTTTAATTTATAAAAAAGCACAATCTTTGAGCTTAAGCCTTTTAGCTGTATTTGCTGTTGTAATTTTTGTTATTATGTCGGCCTTATTAATCTCATATTCCCTTATTTTTGCAATCCTGTAAAGAATAGTAATATTCTTAGGGCCTATAGCTCAGTTGGTTAGAGCATCTGAC
>JBKCFW010000043.1:0-39562 GCA_046303675.1 bacterium | reverse complement strand
GAGTTTATATTTTTCAGTTGCTTATTCAAGGAAGAGAAGGACAAGTATCGAAGAAGCTGCAAAAGCTCATTATTCTTTAGTTTTAATTACTTAATTTAGCACCATAAATCGGCTGCCATAGTAACAATTCTACTCAAGACTTTTTTACTGAACACAAAATAAAAGCATGAAAAGTATTGCAAGAAACCTTCTGGCCGGTATCTCTTTATTCTTTTTAGCCCCAACCGTTTTTTCACAGACAACCAACTCCATTAACGTTGTAACTACTTCCGTTCCTTTTTTACGGATTTCCCCGGATGCACGTGCCGGTGGCATGGGCGACCTTGGAGTGGCAACAAGTCCTGATGCCAATTCGCAATTCTACAATGTTGCCAAATATGCTTTCGCTGAAAACACTTCAGGTATCGGCGTTACTTACACTCCTTGGTTGAAGGACCTTGGACTGAATGATGTATACCTTACCTCACTGGCTGGCTATTATCAGCTTGATGAGAATCAGGCCTTGTCCGGGTCACTTCGATATTTTAGCTTGGGTAATATTCAATTCACTGACAATTTAGGAAATGATCTGAATACGTTCAGGCCGAGAGAGTTTGCTTTTGATGCAGGATATTCCAGAAAACTCTCTGATGTGTTCAGTTTGGGTGTTGCCATTCGTTACATTAATTCCAATCTGGCAGGTGGACAGGCAGTCAATGGAGTTTCATACAAAGCCGGAAACGCAGTTTCTGGTGATATCGGAGTCTACTATACTCCACAAACAGAGGACGGCAGCGGTTTTAGTTTTGGTGCTGCAGTAACAAATCTTGGATCAAAGATCAGCTATACCAGTGATGCCACACAGAAAGATTTTATTCCAGCAAATGGTACAATTGGAGCTGTCTACACGTATGTTAGCAATGAAGTGAATAAACTTTCATTTGGTATTGATGTCCATAAGTTATTGGTTCCTACGCCTCCAGGTTTGGGGGACAGTCTCGGGCTTGTCAATTACAGAAGCAAGGGCGTTGTGGGAAGTTGGTTCAGCTCACTTACAGATGCTCCGGGTGGTATCAAGGAAGAGTTAAAAGAGTTCTATTTTTCTGCTGGTGCTGAGTACACATACAATGATCAATTCTCAGTGCGAGCAGGTTATTTCTATGAAAATCCTGATAAGGGAAATCGTCAGTTTCTCTCCATGGGTGCAGGCTTTAAGTACAATGCCTTAGGGATCAACCTCTCATATTTGATTCCGTCAGGTTCTGGCGTGAACCGCAATCCCTTATCAAATACGATCAGATTCAGCCTCGTATTTGATCTTTCTCGAGCAGACAATTGATCAACACTACAATATTTATTTTTTGAAACGGCCTGCCAAAGACAGGGACAAGGGACAGGGGACGAGGGACAAGTCAATATTAAAAATACCTAACTCGTGAAGCCGTTTTCTTTTTTCATACATTTATGAAAAATAGCCCATGTCTTTCAGAATTGGTTTTGGTATAGATTTTCATCAGCTTGTTGAAGACCGTGATCTCTGGATAGGTGGGGTGAAAATACCTCATCACAAAGGGGCCAAGGGGCATAGTGACGCTGATGTGCTCTTGCATGCTATTTGTGACGCCATGTTGGGGTCACTTGCTCTGGGAGATATAGGTGTTCATTTCCCTGACACGGATCCTAGTTACAAGAACATTGACAGCAAAATTCTGCTTGAACGATCATATCAACTTATCACGAGCAAAGGGTATCGTGTTGTTAACGTTGACAGCTCGCTTTGCTTAGAGGCGCCTAAGATCAAGCCATATGTCATATCCATGCAGGAAACGATTGCCCGAATATTACAGCTAAGCAGTTCAGATGTATCCGTCAAAGCCACGACTACCGAAAAGATGGGCTTTGTTGGACGGGAAGAAGGGCTAGTGGCCTATGCTACCGTGCTTCTCGAAAAAAAATAAATTTAACCTAATGCTTTCCGAATAATGCATCTTTAACAAGGATGATCTTCACTATAATTGTAAATTTGCCAAAAATCATTTGTTGAACGTTAAGGTCATCAATAAATCATCTCATTCACTTCCAGCCTATGCCACTGAAGGGTCTTCTGGTATGGACGTCAGGGCGGAGCTTAAAGAACCGATCATACTTGGTCCAATGCAACGCGTGCTGGTTCCCACAGGGCTCTTTCTTGAAATCCCTGAAGGGTTTGAAGCACAGATCAGGCCCAGAAGCGGCCTTGCGATCAAGCAAGGATTAACTTGCCTGAATACACCCGGAACTATTGATGCTGATTATCGTGGAGAGATCAAGGTGATCTTGATCAATTTGTCCAGTGAAGAACAAACTATCGAACATGGTGACAGGATAGCGCAGATGGTGTTTCAGCAAGTCAGCAAAGTTGATCTTGTGGAAGTTGATGAAATAGGAGAAACAAAACGTAATGCAGGTGGCTTTGGTCATACCGGCAAGCAATAAAAATTTATTTTTCATGAGGGGATTGTTCTTAACAGTTATCGTGATCTTCTTGTTGGCCTCATGCAGGTCGACTAAACAGATCACCACAGTGATCGCCAAGAAGGACAGCGCCGTGGTGGTTGTAAATCCTGAAGATTCTGACTCAGCAAAAAGTGTACGGGCTACTTTGTCCAGGATCAAGGACAAAAAAATAAGCTTCAAGACTTTTTCATCTAAGGTTAATGTTGAATACAATGATGACAAGAACAGGCGACTTGATTTTAATGCTTTTATTCGCATGAAAAAGGATAGTGCCATTTGGGTTTCGATCATCGCTGCCTTCAACATAGAAGCATTCAGGGTAATGATCACGCCTGATAGCTTGATCATTCTTGATAAGATCAACAGAACTACACAGAAACGTTCATTGGCCTACCTGGAAAAGATCACCAAAGTGCCGTTTGATTATAACACCTTAGAGGATCTGATCCTTGGTAATCCTGTATATCTGGCAAATTCAGTCGTTTCCTATGCTGATCAGGGTGAAAGACTTTCGATGTCAACGTTGGGAGATGTCTTCAAGCATTATATCACGGTAGGCAAATCTGATCTTAATGTGTTGTTTAGTAAGCTTGATGATGTTGACATCACACGAAGCAGAACGGCCAATCTTGCTTATTCTGATTACATTGCCTCTGGCCCTTGGATGTTCGCCGGTGTAAGACGGATCAGCCTATCTGAGAAAACAAAGTTGGATGTCAATCTTGAATTCAAACAAGTGGAGTTTGATATACCCATGACATTACCTTTTGGTGTACCTAAAAATTTCAGGGTGATCAATTAGCATAAATCATTTTAAGCAACGCCAGTCAATACTGATATCAATGAGCAAAGCAATAGCCCTCTTTTTTTGTGTTTTAATCTCCACCCTTTCTTTGTTGAGCGCATCTGCCCAAACCCGCGAAGAGCTTGAAAAAAAGCGTAAAGAGATACAACAGGAGATCGCATCATTGCAACAGGCCCAGACATCAATATCAAAAGATAAAAAGGCCAGCTTGTCTCAATTAAAACTGATCGAGAGAAAATTAAAAAGCCGTTATGCGGTGATCAGAAACCTCAATGATGAGATGAAGATCATTGACAATACCATCTTTGGCAACAACCGTGAGATATACAGACTGCAAAAGCAGTTGGATACCTTAAAAAGTCAATACTCAAAAACAATACAGTACGCATATAAGAACAGAAGCAGTTATGACATGCTCAATTTCATTTTTACTGCATCGAGTTTCAATGATGCGGTAAAGCGAGCTACCTATCTTAAAAGCTATCGAAAATACAGAGATGAGCAAGTCTCTAACATCAACAGAACCCAGAAGGAACTTGCTCAAAAGATCGAATTGTTGAAGGTTAACAAAAACGAAAAAGGCAAGGTGTTGGATGAGGAGAAAAAGCAAAAGGCAATTTTGGAAGAGGAGCAGAATGAGAAAAATCGATTTGTATCCAAGTTGAAAGCACGTGAGAATGAGATCGCTAAAGAGGTAGCTGCAAAAAAGAAAATTGAGCGCAATCTACAG
Organism: bacterium; assembly: GCA_046303675.1. Lineage (GTDB taxonomy): Bacteria > Bacteroidota > Bacteroidia > Chitinophagales > Chitinophagaceae > Pollutibacter. The sequence continues at coordinate 35,552 of JBKCFW010000043.1, read as the reverse complement.
AACTCAATTGCCGCAATTGTAAAGAGAGAGATAGAAGCTGCGAGAAGAAAGGCTGAAGAGGAGGCCCGTAAAGCAGTCGCTTCCAATGAGCCTAAATTTGTTACTCCGGCACCTGCAGGCTCACGAAAAGTTAATGTACTTGAAAACACTCCCGAAGTGACCAAAGTGTCTGTCGGTTTTGAGAATAATCGTGGTAATCTTCCCTGGCCTGTTGATAGAGCGAGTGTTACATCCGGCTTTGGAAAGCAGCAAATTGAAGGTACTAAGTTAATAGAGGACAATATTGGCATTACAATACAAACCACTTCAGGGGCAGCTGTAAAAGCGGTTTTTGAGGGTGTTGTAACAACAGTATATGATGTGGCGGGGAGTCAAACTGTAACTATAAAACATGGAAAGTATTTTACCACCTATTATAATCTTTCAAGTGTAAATGTCAGCAAGGGAAGCAATGTGAGTATGGGTCAAGTGATTGGCAGGGCTGCTGATAATGATGATGGCGACGGGGAGATCATTTTTGTAGTGAATATTGAGTCGACTTTTGTCAATCCTGAGATCTGGCTCAAGAATCGTTAATTAGCCGAATACTATTTTGCTGTTACTTTCATGTACAATGCCTCGTACTGCGGTACGATGTTGTTGATCGCAAATCTTGAGGCCTGGGCCTTGGCTGCTTTTTTAAATTGCTGTAGTGTTTTCTCGTTTGACAAAATATGAACAGCATTCTTGCTCATGCTGACTACATCGCCTACGGGACTTAAAAATCCGTTTTCTCCCTGAGTCACTATTTCTGGTAGTCCACCTGCTTCTGTTGCAATGACCGGAGCTCCTGCTGCCATGGCTTCCAACGCGGCAAGTCCGAAGCTTTCATATTCTGAGGGCAACAAGAAAAGATCGGCGATCGCATAGATCTCCTCCATGTCTTGTTGTTTTCCCACAAACCTTGTTTCTTCAAAAATTCCCAGCTCTCGGCAGAGTTCCTCAGCCATAGGGCGTTCCGGGCCATCTCCAACCAATAACAATCTTGAAGGTATTTGTTTTTTTATTTGATTGTAGGTGTAGATCACATCTGCTATGCGTTTCACCTTTCTGAAGTTGGATGCATGCAGGATAACTTTTTCACCATCAGGCGCGATTGCTTTCTTGAAAGCATCAATAGGTTTTTTTGTAAATCTTTCAATGTCTACAAAGTTGTAGATAACATCAATGTCTTTTTCGATCTTGAAATTCGCGTAGGTCTCTTCTCTTAAATTATTTGAAACTGCCGTGATGGCATCACTTTGGTTGATGGAGAATGAAACCACCGGAGCATAGGTTTTGTCTTTGCCCACCAATGTAATGTCTGTTCCATGAAGGGTGGTAATGAAAGGTATTTCAATACCTTGCTCTGCAAGAATTTGTTTTGCCATATATGCGGCAGAAGCATGCGGTATAGCATAATGTACATGAAGGAGATCAAGATGATTATTCTTTACCACGTCCACCAGTGTGCTCGCCAAGGCTGTTTCATAGGGAGGGAAGTCAAAAAGGGGGTATGCAGGAACTCTTACTTCATGATAAAATACATTTGCACTGAAGCCGGTCAGTCGAACAGGCTGTTGGTAAGTGATGAAATGAATATTGTGCCCTTTGTCGGCCAATGCCTTTCCCAGTTCTGTAGCCAAAACACCACTTCCGCCAAATGTTGGGTAACAGACTATTCCAATGTTCATGCAAACCTTTTTATCTAAACGAAATTAGCATTTAATAAGTTCACACACAGGATGATTATTATTAGCATGAGGGATATTACAGAAGTTCCAGCAAACTAATTTCCGATCAGGAAAATTGCCGGTGATTTTGGAAGGTCGGCATTTTCCTTCTTCCATTCCGCTATGGATCTTGTGCGCACCCATTCCTCTTCGGATGTGAGGTTAAACGCTATACAAAGTTTTATGTGTGGCTGACAGGTGCTGATCAGTGCACTGAACAGTTGTGTGTTTCTATATGGGGTTTCTATAAAGATCTGTGTATAGTTTTCCTGGAGAACTTTTTTTTCAAGTTCTTTTATCTTTTGTGTTCTTTCTGTTGAATTGATGGGCAGGTAACCATTGAAGCTGAACTGCTGTCCATTCATTCCACTGGCCATCAATGCAAGAAAAACTGAGCTTGGTCCTGATAGTGGTTTGACCATTGCTCCTGCCTGATGTGCATGCGCTACGAGTATTTGACCGGGATCAGCAATGCCGGGGCACCCTGATTCACTTACAATGCCAATGATCTTTTCTTGTTTGATGCAATTGATGAAAGTGGTGATTTTTTCATCTTCTGCTGAACCTGTTTCGTGCCATTCTCTGCTGTCAATATCAAATTTGTTATTTATTTTTCTAAATGCCCTTCTGGCAGTTCTGATATTTTCTGCAAAGAATACATTGCATTCTTCAATCTTTTCTTTAAGATATGCCGGCAACGCCGCGTATCCTTCGTCTGCCAGTGCAATGGGAATGAGATAGACTGTTGCTGCCATATAGTTTTATGTTCAGAGAATGTCTTGATTGTCTTCTATTCGATGCATGCTGATCGTTGCTGCAATTACAGCATAAGCTGGTGCCAGTACCCATCCAACGATCGGGATCACGTGAAAAAAGTAGAAGACAATTCCATTGCCAATGGCCAGTCCTTTATGGTGGCTCACAAAATCTATACTCTTTTCCATACTCATTTTTCGACGCTCACATGTGTAGTCAAGCATTGAGAATCCGTAATAGTAACACTCAAGTACAATAGCAATTACCGGGGAGATCCATCCGATCAGGGGAAATAACGAAAGCAGTATGATCGATATGACGTATACCGTCTGCCATACTGTATTTCTCGCGGCAACCTTGATGCCTCTGATCACATCCGAGAGATATTGCTTTATTTGGAAATCAAATGTTTTTCCTTCAATGATTGAGGCAGTCTTCTCGCTCAAATAAGAAAATACCGGAGATCCGATGATCAACCAAATGTATTTGAACAAGGAAAAATAAAGCAGCATGAGTATCAACCAAAGGATGACGCCACCCATGGTGAACAAGAACCCGATCCAGCTATCCTGGAGTTTGATGATCCATGTTTGAAGTCCGGTTTCGGTGGTAAGGTATTTTATCACCGCAGTGGCAGATTGCGAGAAAAAATACATGCTTACTGCAAAAAGTAGCGCATACAAGATACCGGGTATTATGATCCATTTCCAAAGTTTGTTTTTTTGGATGAACTCATGTGCTTTGAAATAAGCCTGAACCGATATGACAATTTCTTTGAGCAGGGTTATGTATTTGATGTTTAGCAAAATACACAATAATAGTGAAAACGTTTGCCTAAGTGACATTACATAATGATGTGAACATTGAATAATGAATTATATTGAGTGAAATTTGATAGTGGAAAAAGAATCAACATCAACCCTTGTTTCTTGGCTCTCTTTCTTAAGCGGACCAATTTTATTTTCTTTGGTGTTGCTCATCAATCCTTTTGGACTTGACCCAGGTGCACGCAATGTGCTGGCTGTTGCTGCTTTGATGATCGTGTGGTGGGTGACGGAGGCAATTCCCATGCCGGCAGTTTCCATTCTTCCGCTCGTGCTTTTTCCGTTGATGGGCATATCAACCATCAAAGACACAGCGGCACCCTATGCCAATGAGGTGATCTTTCTCTTTATGGGCGGTTTCATGATCGGTCTAGCCATCGAAAAGTGGAATCTCCATAAAAGGATCGCATTGTCTATTGTTCAATATACCGGTACTAAAGGCAACAGGATCATATTGGGTTTTATCATATCTACGGGATTTATCAGTATGTGGTTGAGCAATACTGCAACTACGATGATGATGTATCCTATTGCTGTTTCAGTGATCTCAGTTGTCTATTCCAAGCATGAATCCAGTCCGTATGTCAGGAACTTTGCACTCTGTATCATGTTGGCGATAGCGTATGCTTCTAATTTTGGCGGTATAGCAACGATCATCGGGACACCCCCAAATGTTGCTTATGCATCTTTCATCAGCAAGAAATATGGTATCGATATTTCTTTTCTTGACTGGATGCTGGTTGCAATGCCCGTTTCAATATTATTGCTCGTCTCTCTTTATGTTGTATTGATCAACCTGTTTCCAAACAGAATCAAATCCAATCGTGAGATGCACAACATCATCACCAGTGAGTTGAATTCACTTGGACCGATGACCACCCCGGAAAAACGCGTATTGGTCATTTTTATCATCACTGCGTTGCTTTGGATCACGCGTGATCTGATCAATCAAACAGGTGTTGTAAAACTTGATGATAGTATGATCGCTGTTTTTGGAGCACTTCTGATGTTTATTGTACCCGCTGGCTCAGTGGGCAACTCCAGTCATAAAATACTTGATTGGCCGGATACATCAAAAATGGCTTGGGGTATTCTTTTGCTTTTTGGTGGTGGTATCACCTTGGCAGCGGCACTGGAAAACGCTGGTATCATTGGCAAGGTGGGTGAATGGTTGGCAGGGTTTTCCACCGGATCAGTTTTTTTTCTTGTTGGATTGATTATTGTCTTGTCAATTTTTATCAGCGAGTTCATGAGTAACGTTGCCCAGGTTATCGTATTTGCACCATTGGTCACTGCGATTGCGGAAGCGATTGGTGCAAATCCTTTCATGCTCGGCATACCAATGGCCTTGGCAGCCAGTTGTGCTTCCATGATGCCGATGGGAACACCCCCTAATGCAATAATCTTTTCGAGTGGGTATGTACGGTTAAAAGATATGATCAAAGCAGGTTTTGTGATGAACCTGATCAGCATTGTACTGATCCTGTTATTCAGTTATTTTGTACTGCCATATGTATTTACCAAGTAATTATGCCATTAGAATTTTGGGCAATTCACTTTTTTCTTGAATCGGTCTTTGTATCCGTTGATATAAATGATGGATAGCTCAGCGCCACCTCTCGATGCTGATGCCGTTCTCAGTGAAGACGTGTTGATATCGTAAGAGAATCCAAATCGAAATTTATTGATTTCCAAGCCCAGATATGGGAAAAATGCATCACCCAACCTGTACCATGCTCCTGCATATAGCTCAAGTGGGTTTTCAGTATTATAGTTTAAGTTAAATGCGAAGGCGCCACCTAAGATGGTCTCCTTTGCTGCACCTTGTACCTGGTGCATCATGCTTGCGTGAAATGATTTGTATTGACCCAGTGGCAAGTAAGCTCCGCCATGAATAGTTGATCTGGTATCCAGCAGATAGTTGCCGCCATTGAATGATTGGTTCGGCTTGTTGATGTGGTAGACCGATGCACCAATATAAAAACTATTGTCGCCATCCGTACTTAGCGAGTACATGAATCCGGTATTGATGTCTGCGTAATTGATCGCGAAAAGATTGCTGCTGAAATTTTCCTGAGTAATACCAGTGAATCCCAGTCCAGTAAGTTCATCTTCGAAGTCGGCTCTCCTGATATCAAGACGTTTGTTGGCGTAAGTACCTTGAAACCCTATAGTGATCTGATGAAGCCCGTCTTCATCCAGTGATTTTGCATATGCTGTACTGATACTGTAGAAAGTGTTATTTAAAATTCTATTTCCACTCTGGTCATTCACGGCAAGCACCCCTATGCCCCAGGTATCTTGTTCAGGGAGTCTGTTGTTCAATATGGAAAAATCCAATGCTGCAGTTGAGGTTGTAAATGCATTGTTTACTGTTGGCCATTGCTTTTTATAGTTACCTGAAAAACGGTATGAACCATTAAATTTTCCCGTGTAGGCTGGGTTCAGTGTAAGTGGTGAAACAAAAAACTGTGAGAAATGAGGATCCTGTGCATGTGCTGAAAAGCCCATGATGATGGTGATTGCGCAACATATGACCTTGTATCGAAAATTCATCAGGGCTGTAAAGATTATGACTGTTGTTTTTCACCATAGGCGAGATCGCCTGCATCTCCTAATCCGGGTACAATATAGCCCTTTGCTGTAAGTTCTTCGTCAATCGCGCCACACCAAATTTTTGCCTGCGGAGCATGTCTTCTGATAAAATCAATTCCTTCAGTGCAGGCAATGACTGATGCGATGTGGAGTACAGTGAAGTTGCCTTCTCTTTTTAAGAAATCAATTGTTTTGACGAGGGATGCTCCTGTCGCAAGCATTGGGTCGCAGATGATCAATGGTCTTCCTTCCAAAGAGGGAGATGAAAGGTATTCCATACTGATTTCAAAGCTGCCATCCGGGTGGTGTTTTCTGTAGGCTGCAATAAAGGCATTATCTGCTTTGTCAAAATAATTCAGCATGCCATGGTGCAGCGGCATGCCTGCCCTCAGGATGGTTGCAATCACAGGTTGTGATTTCAATACTTTTGATCTTGAAATTCCGAGTGGTGTTGTTGTTTCAATTTCCTCCCACTCAAGCGTCTTGCTGATCTCATAGGCGGTAACTTCACCTATTCTTTCAATATTCCTTCTGAAACGCATTCTGTCGCTTTGTATTGCGGTATCTCTTATCTCACTGATCCAGTTGCTGATAAGGGAGTGTTGTTCACTTAGGTTTTTAACCATACAATACTTTAATTTCGGGCTGTAATACAAAACTAATCATAATCTATGGTATATCATGTGATAGGCGTCATGAGCGGAAGCTCACTGGATGGACTGGATATTGCCTTTGTTGAGCTTGACGAGCAGGGTGGTTCATGGAAATACAAAATTATTGAGGCAACATGCTTTGAATATACCGCCGAGTGGTTAAATCGACTCAGTAATCCTGCTGGGTTGACCGCATACGATTTTGCAAGATTGCATGCGGAATATGGCCATTTTATTGGCAAGGCGATCAATCAATTCATTATTCAGAAGGGACTTGAATATCGTGTTGGGCTCATTGCTTCACATGGACATACTGCTTTTCATTTGCCAGGATCTTTTTCTTCTCAGTTGGGAGATGGCGCAGCCATTGCTGCTGAAACAAGCTTGCCCGTTGTTGCTGAATTGAGATCGATGGATGTGGCGTTGGGTGGACAAGGAGCTCCGATCGTTCCGATCGGGGAGAAGTTGCTTTTTCACAACAACAGATTTTTCCTGAATATTGGCGGAATTGCAAATATTTCTTTCAACGGAAATATTGGGTATGATGCTTTTGATGTTTGCCCGGCCAACAGGGTCTTGAATGCACTCAGTCAACTTAACGGAAAAGCTTTTGATGAAGCAGGTGCCATGGCATCTGGCGGACGAATTCATGAGCCACTTCTTGATAAGCTGCAGTCACTTGAATATTATCAACTGACTTTTCCCAAGTCGCTCGGAAATGAATTTGGTACAGATGTGATACTTCCATTGATCATGTCTTATGATATTTCTGCGGAAGATAAACTTGCTACCTATACCGAACATGTTGCTATGCAAATTGGAAATGCAATTGGAACTGTTATTTCCAAACGTGCTATCAACAACACAGATGAAAAGCTCCTCATCACTGGAGGTGGTGCATTCAACACCTATCTGATCTCACGGATAGAAGCACAACTGAAACCTTACTCAATCGATATTGAAATTCCTGATCAAGATACGATCATGTATAAAGAGGCTTTGATCATGGCCTTGATTGGTGTGTTGCGATGGCGCGAGGAAGAAAATATTATGCGTAGCGTTACAGGAGCGTCGAGGGGAAGTATCTCAGGAGCGCTTTGGCTTGGTGGTCAATAAAATTAAAAACCCGGATAGTTATCCGGGTTTCTTTTGGTTTATTAATATCCCCATTTTTTCATGATCTCAAGATCTTCCTTCACACATTCCAATGGTGTTTTATCTTGGTATGATTCCTGTTCGATGATGAAATGTTTTGTTCCCCATTTCCTGCCCAGGTCAATCACTTCCTTGATAGGTATGATCCCTTTTCCTAAAATGGTTGATTCATATGGACCGTAAGTTTTATCAGTTACAGGAGTTGCATCCTTTACATGCATTGATTGAAATCTTCCGGGATACTTTTTCATAATATCCAGTGCCTTCACTCCTGCATTCATCATATTGCCGATATCCAGCTGGTACATGACGAAGTTAGGATCTGTTTCAGTGAGAATAATATCAAATACTGTTCTGTCGCCCAATTTTTCTTTAAATTCAAAATCATGGTTATGGTATCCAAATTTCATACCTGACTTTTTACAGAGCTCTCCTGATTTATTGAATACTTCCATGAATGACATCATGCCGCTCAGTGATTTTCTGCTGTCTGCTTCGAGAGAAGGACTGATAACAAATAGTTGTCCCATTGTTGCAGCATCTTCTACTGTATATTTCCATGCATCTGTAAAATCCTTTTTTGATGCATTCCAGTGTTGTGCTCCCAATACGGTATGTCCACTGGGCATTTTCATTCCAAGGTCATCAAGAATTATTTTAAACTCTTTGGCTGTCCATCCGTAAAATTTCCTGTTTATATAATTAGCATGCTCGACATGTTTGTAGCCCATGGCAGCTAGCTTTTGCAGCGTGCCCAAGGGGTCTGCATTCATGTCAGTCCTGATTGAGTACAATTGCACTCCGGTGAGTTCGCCTTTTTTAGCATTGGCAAAAAGACTGGTATTGAAAAATGTAGCACCTGCTGCAGCTAAACTACTGTTTCGGATGAAAGCTCTTCTTGATTGGTTCATACAATAATTATTTTAAATGTAGGTGATTGAAAGTTACGGAAAAAAGCAACTCATTTAAGTGTGTAATGCTGTCAGCTCAGGTAGGGTGCAGTTCTGCTTTCTTTTGATTTTGCCAGTAGTTTTGGCGGGCCTGCAAATACAAGTGATCCGCCATCTTCCCCGGCTTCCGGACCAAGTTCAATCACCCAGTCAGCAGCATGGATGACGTCTGTGTTGTGCTCGATCACAAGGATTGAATGTCCCTGATCGATCAACGCATTAAATGAAGTAAGCAACTTATTGATATCATTGAAGTGAAGTCCGGTTGTGGGTTCATCAAATATGAACAATACTTTATCCTGATGTCCTTTACCTCTGCCAAGGAAGCTGGCAAGTTTCACCCTTTGGGCTTCCCCGCCTGAGAGTGTATTGCTTGATTGGCCAAGTTTGATGTAGCCAAGTCCAACATCACTCAGCGGTTTTAGTTTCAGCGAGATATCCTTTTCTTCGTTGAAGAATTCAATCGCTTCGTCTACACTCATCTCCAATATGTCGTAAATATTTTTACTCTTATAGGTAACCTCGAGAACTTCTTCTTTGAATTTTCTGCCGCCGCACGATTCGCATTTGAGGTGAACGTCAGCCAGAAACTGCATTTCAACAGTTTGTTCTCCTTCACCTTTACAGGTATCACATCTTCCTCCGTCGACATTGAATGAAAAATGTTTTGGCAGATAGCCCCTGATCTTGCTCAGTGGCAATGCTGCAAAGCAGTCTCTCACACTATCCCATGCTTTGATGTAGGTAACCGGATTGCTTCTTGATGATTTCCCGATGGGATTTTGGTCGATCATCTCAATCTGTTGTATCAATTTAGTGTCACCGGAAATTTTTTTATGTGCACCAGGTCTGTCTGAAATGCCGGTGATCAATTTTTGCATAACAGGAAACAGTATTCTTTTTACCAATGTTGTTTTACCAGATCCGCTGACACCACTTACTACGGTGAACACACCCAATGGAAAATCAACGTCGATGTTTTTCAGGTTATTTTCAGTGGCACCTTCTACCCGAATAAATTTGGTCCACGATCGTATTGCTTTTGGTATTTCAATCCTCAGGTCTCCGCGTAGATATTTTGCTGTAAGGCTTTTTGCTGAAGCGATGATCTGGTTGTAATTCCCCTCTGCTACTACTTCTCCTCCAAGATGACTTGCCAATGGTCCCATATCAATGATATGATCGGCTTCGCGCATCATTTGTTCATCATGTTCCACCACCACAACAGTATTTCCCAGGTCTCGCAGGTTCTTCAATACTTTGATCAATCTTGAAGTATCTCTGCTATGCAGTCCAATCGAAGGCTCATCCAATATATACAACGAATTGGTCAGGTTGCTGCCCAGGCATCTGGTGAGCTGGATACGCTGACTTTCACCACCGCTCAGGCTGTTGGCCAGTCGTTCAAGCGTAAGATATCCCAATCCAACATCAATCATGGTATTGATGCGCTGATTGATCTCCAGCAAGACCCGCTTTGCAATCGTTGCTTCGTGTTCATTGAGTTTGATGTTGTTCATCCAGGTTGCGAGATTTTTGATCGGCATCCTGCAGAGTTCTCCGATGTGAGATCCGTTTATTTTTACATACAATGCTTCTTTTCTAAGTCGGTAGCCATGGCATGAAGTACATTGTGTTCTGCCTCGGTATCTTGAAAGCAAGACCCTGAATTGAACCTTGTATAGATTTTCTTCTACCTCTTTGAAAAAATCATTAATGCCATGTGCGTGTTTGTTTCCTTTCCACAAGATTTCTTTTTCTTCTTTAGTAAGCTCAGCATATGGTCTGTGTACGGGAAAGTTAAAGTGCTTTGCTCCTTTTATAAATTGATCCTTCCACCAGCTCAGCTTTTCGCCTTTCCATGGGGCTACTACTCCGTCGAATACACTCAATCGGTGATCAGGCAGTACAAGGTCGGGGTCAATACCAAGAATTTGTGAGTATCCTTCACACACCGGACAAGCGCCGTATGGGTTATTGAAGGAAAACAGATTTGGCGACGGCTCTTCGAAACGTATTCCATCCATTTCAAAGCGATCAGAAAATCTGATGGGGTTATCGTTATTTCTTTTAATAAATAGGGAACCATCTCCTTCATAAAAAGCAAGAGAAACAGAATCAAGTATCCTGTTTTCTTCATCCTCCTCGAATGCCTTAACGATAAAACGATCAATCAATAAATAGGTATGCTGATCTGGTTTCCAGGTTTTATTCTCAACCAATTCTTCCAGTTGAAGGATCGTATTTGTTTTTTCTTCAAACAATCTGGAGAATCCCTTTTGCATCAGTAGGCCAACTCCTTCACCGATCTTTTTATTGTTGGCAAAGTTGAGTGCGGTGAGTAAAAAAACCTTATCACCTGTTTTGAAAGAACCGATGCGATCCAGAACATCCCTGACATCATCTTTTTTTACCTGGTTGCCGGAGATCGGGGAGTATGTCCTCCCGATGCGAGCATACAACAGACGCAAATAATCATAGATTTCAGTCATGCTGCCCACTGTTGATCTTGGTGTTTTTGTGGTGACCTTTTGTTCTATGGCAACAGCCGGACAAAGTCCTGCTATATGGTCAACATCAGGCTTGTCCATTCTCATCAAAAACTGTCTTGCATAAGAACTGAGGCTCTCCGCATAACGTCTTTGACCCTCTGCGAACAGCGTATCGATCGTCAAAGACGATTTTCCTGAACCGGAAACACCCGTAACCACCGTGAGTTTATTCCTTGGTATTTCTACGTATACGTTCCGTAGATTGTGCATGCGGGCTCCCTGGATGAAAATCGAGTCTTTTGCTTTCAATTTCTTCCCCATCTGCTTCTTATCCTTTACTGGTGCGGGTTTTGCCATACTGTATGCGCAAAGATAAAACTATTGGGTATTCTTTGGGTCGCGTACTTTCCCGCACCCGTTAACAACCCTTTTACATTTGGTCAAACAAGGGCAAAAAACTATTTCCAAAACTGCGGAAAATAGCTGTTGTAAAAATGTCTACTGCTTGTTGATAATTCTAGATTTGACATGTGATGATGATGTGAACGAGCTTTTTAGTTATCACTTATTCACTTCTGATCACAACGATTAAATCCACTTACCCAATAAAAGAATTATGAGATCAACAAACAATTTATCAGACCAGGAGCTTATCCAGCTTTTTGTGCAGGGAGATACAAATGCACTTGAGGATCTTGTGAACAGACACAAGAACAGGATCTTCACAGCGATCGTGATGCTGGTAAAAGATAAAAATCTCGCAGAAGATATCTTTCAGGATCTATTCATTAAGATCATTGATACACTCCGTTCAGGCAATTATACCGATGAAGGGAAGTTTTTGCCATGGGCACTCAGAATAGCGCATAACATGTGTGTGGATCATTTCAGGAAGGTGAAAAGAGCACCTGCAGTAGTGAACAACAGCAATGAATACGATGTTTTTGAAACCTTGAATCTTTCTGAGGGTTCAGCTGAGGGGAACATCACCAATCAAGAAAGAAATGAGACATTAAGAAGAATGCTTGATAATCTTCCTCAAGACCAAAGGGAAGTGATCGTACTGAGGCATTTTGCCAATCTAAGTTTCAAAGAGATCGCGGAAAAAACAAATTGCAGCATTAATACCGCACTGGGCAGGATGAGATATGGGTTGATGAACATCAGGAAGATGATGGTCGAGTGCGAAGTGGCTTTATAAAATAACACGGCTGATTTAACCAAGGGCTCACATTGATGAGCCCTATTTTTTTGTCTTTTCAAATGCATCTAACCCACACGAGAGCCAAGAAGCATATGCTGCAACATTGGGCGTGTAGCCAACAGGGGTAGTGAGCAGTTTTTCATCAGGCGACAGCGCCACGTACCAGGGTTGAGAACTTGCGTTAAAGTTTTCAGTTTGAAACTGACTCCATTTGTTGCCCACTGTTTTAATGTTTGTTTTGGCGCCTGCCTTGGTGATATATACCTGCTGCTGATCTACCGGCAACACCTTTTTATCGTCGACATATAGAGAGACAAGAACATACTTCTCCATCAATGCTTGCACTTCTTTTTTGGTCCATACATTCTCCTCCATTTTCCGGCAGTTCACACAAGCCCAACCGGTGAAATCAATAAGCAATGGTTTGTTGAGTTTTTTTGCAAGCGCAAGTGCTTCATCATAATCCTTGATCGGTTCATCACAGTTGACAGGTTCTTTGTATACACTATAACACACTGGAGGAGGGAATCCGCTGACAAGACTGATGTTCGCATATGGAGTATTGCTTATTCCAGGAGCGATATACAATGTAAAACCAAGTACGGCAAATGCGAATATTTTTCTGGATATTCCGATCTTGTCGGATTTCGAATCATGTGGGAATCTGATCCATCCCATGAGGTAGGCGTAGAGTCCGAGAAAAATCGCTATCCAGATCCCAAAGAAAACTTCTCTTTTGATAAGTGTCCAATGCGCTACGAGATCTGCATTGGAAAGGAATTTGAGTGCTAATGCAAGCTCAATGAATCCGAGAACAACTTTCACCGTATTCAGCCAGCTTCCACTCTTTGGCAGTGAGTTAAGCCATTGCGGGAATAAGGCAAATAGACCGAAAGGTAATCCTAAAGCGATGCCAAAGCCAGCCAGTCCGGCTGTTAACGGCCAAGCTCCTTGCGTTGCTGTGCCAACAAGTAGTGTTCCCAAGATCGGACCGGTACAGGAAAAAGATACGATTGCCAGCGTCAAGGCCATGAAAAACACTCCAGCGAGTCCGGAACCTTGCTTTGCGTTTGCGGAATTTGCTAAACTGCCGGGCAGTGTGATCTCGTAATAGCCAAAGAATGAAATGGCAAAAAAGATGAATATAGCGAAGAAGGCTACATTGAGGTAGACGTTCGTGGCGATATCGTTATAGATCGTTGGACTGACATTTCCAATAAGATGGAATGGTATGCTGAAAGAGACATAGATCAGAAAAATGAACAAGCCATATAAGATGGCCAGGCTTCTACCTGCGCGTTTATTGTCACTGTGTTTGGTGAAATAGGAAACGGTGAGGGGGATCATAGGGAAAACACAAGGTGTCAGCAATGCGACTAATCCACCGAGTAGTCCCAGTAGAAATATATTTAGCAAGCTGCTTTCTTTTTTCTCTTCCTGATCGCCACAGTTCACAATTGGACTATCGGGATTTAGACCGGGTATCAGCATCCTGCTCTTGACTTCTTTGCCCCCTTCCAGTGCAATATCGAATGCTGCAGATTCTCCGGGGTAGAAGGAGTCTTCTTTTCCGAATGTGTAGTTAAGCGTTACTTGAATGCTAGCGGGAACGACTGACTTGAAATCAATTGTCGTGCTGAAGGCAACATGTTTGTTGAACACTTCAAAACTTTTACCCTCAAACAAGGTGCTCTTGATCGTGGTTCCTTTCGTGGTTGAATGAAGGGGTTCTGTTATGATAATACTTGAGTCGGGCAGTATGATAGACACAGCTGACATTCCTTCAAAATCAGCTGAAGGCGAATAGACCTCCCATCCTTCTTTGTTGTCGGCAGAAAAGATCAGTTGATACCTTGTATCTGATATCTTTTGGGCGGATGCTTTCCACTGAATAGCAGGTAGTTGCTCTTGGGCATGTAATGCATGACTGGAAGAGATCATGCACATGATCCATATAAAAATTGATCTCATCATGATTGATTAACTATTCGCCCATGGCGATCTTAAAAGAAACTTCAGAAGGAGGAAGGCAGACCTCATCATTGCATACCATGAATTCCACCTTACCATTAAGGGTTGTTTTAGCTTTTGTTTTGGCAGTTACGGTCTGAATAAATGTTACGCTCTTCTCATAAAAATTCACTTTCCCTCCCCAGACCTCTTCAACTTTTGTGATTTTTTTTCCTTGTTCAACCGGCTTTCCTGTTAGGGTAAGCAGCGGGTTCGGCAGGAAAGTTATGGTAGTTGGTACGGGGCCATCAACACCAGCATTTTGTGCATACAAATGAAAGTTGCCAGTAATTGTTGCTGTTAACTTCACCTCATATTTTTTATCAGCGATCTTTTTAGCGGAAAAAGTCCAGGACGTTTGTTTTGCAGATCCTGATTGAGCCATAGATGTGCCTGCAATAAACAACAGTACTAAAAAAAAGAACGGATATCTTTTCATAAGTCTTGTTTATGAAAGTACAGTTTCCTTAACAGCATTCAGGAACAATGTATTGAATACAGTCATGCCATCGGTATTGCCCAGCGCAGAGGAGCAAGCTCTTTCAGGGTGAGGCATCATGCCAAAAACATTCCTGTTTTCATTGCATATACCTGCAATGTTGTGCATGGTTCCGTTGGGGTTGGCTTCTGGTGTGATATTGCCGTTTTCATCACAGTATCTGTAGATGATCTGGCGATTGACAATGAGTTTGTTGATGATTTTTTCATCAGCATAAAATCTTCCCTCTCCATGGGCAATGGGAATTTTCAAGGCCTTGTTTTCATCGCCTTTAATAAATACATTCTTGCAAATGAATTGTTGGTTGGCATTTTTGAGCAGCGCTCCTGGGAGTAGTCCGGATTCACATAGTATCTGAAAACCATTGCACACACCGAATACCTTACCCCCACGATGTGCAAACTCGATGGTTTGTTGCATCATTGGACTAAACCTGGCGATGGCCCCACACCTGAGATAATCCCCATACGAGAATCCACCTGGAAGAACAATACAGTCGTCAGTATCAAATTTGGAAAGGTCCTTGTCTTTGTGCCAGAGCTCAATGACTTCCTGTCCAAGTTCATTCCGCAATGCTCCGATCATATCCTGGTCGCAATTCGATCCGGGGAAGACAATAACACCAAATTTCATGTAATACTATTTATGCAAAAATATGACCTTTCTTCTAATGTGACGGCCTTACATGTCAACTTTAACGCATAAATGACGCAATAACAACTAACCAAAAAATCAGATTGGGGATAAATTGCTTTTTAGAGGAGCTGAAGATTGGATAAAGCATCACCGATGCAGGAATGAGCAGCAAGGGTAACATTTGAGGTAATGCGCTTAGGTTAGCAATACAGATCAACACCATAGCCAGATAGAGGACCAAAATGATAAGGTATGATTTTCTGCTTTGGATCATCATTTTGTTGAATAAACTTCTGCTGGCCATGAGTCCGATCCATGGCAGAACAATGAATAATGATATGTTGATCCATTGCAATTGTGGTATGACGGGCAAATGGATGTTGATCCTGTATGGGGTTATCAGGCTGTCGAGTTTCAATTGATCAAAGAGGTATAGTCCGGATCCAAGAAAGTAAAAGGGCAGGATGAATCCAATTGAAATAAGCAACCATTCTCGCAATGAGGCAGGCCTCATGATCAACAAAGCTCCTGTGAGCCAAAGAAACAACAGGAGGAATGGTGTTCCCAGTGTGGCAACAATCCCGGAAAAAAATCCTGCAATGATCAAGGTATTGTTTGGTTTCGGGTTTTTGTAGGCAGCGATCATTTTCTCGATCACAACAATGATCAGACCGCAAATCAGCAACATGAATCCTGAAATTTTTACAGGAAGCAATAAGTTGAGGAGCAGAAATGAAGCGGCAGGTATCATACCAAGGCGGTCAGCAAATTTCTGATTAGTGATGATCCTGTTGAGCAACAGTGCTTCGGTCAATAAAAAACCGGTTGACCACAAATTGCTTAAGGTTGTGTTATTACCTCCAAAAAAAATAATTACATCCTTGGCGATCCCTTGCATCGAGGTTGATCCTACTAGTAGATCCAATGGTTGGGTAGATTGGAGATGCATAAACTGTGGTATTGCAGCTAGGCAAACCAGGATCAGCAACGCAAAAGGAGTATTGTT
Organism: bacterium; assembly: GCA_046303675.1. Taxonomy (GTDB): domain Bacteria; phylum Bacteroidota; class Bacteroidia; order Chitinophagales; family Chitinophagaceae; genus Pollutibacter. Next base: position 19,021 of record JBKCFW010000043.1, on the reverse strand, counting down.
TTTAAGAAGGGATATCACGTTGGGTTATCAGAATTCCATGTTGGCGAAGCAAATATAGTTTTTGTAAACGCAGGGAAGAATTATTTGTCTGAGTCCGATCTGCTTCCCATACTTAGGCATGAATTCATAATCGCTTTCCAGGTTTTTCAATGTTGGCTGCCTCTTCATTTTACCATCAGCATCTATCGTGGCGCTGTTGAGCATGAGCTGTCGTTTTTCGCGTTGGTTGAATAGAAATCTTAGCTCGCTACCGGTATTGAACAATTGATAGGATATGAATGAATCAGAATTGTCGTCGAATTGATTCTTTCTGATCGTATTGCTCCATGCCAGTTTGCCATCAGCATTGAAGTAAAAAACCATGATATTCTCTGATATGTAACGTGTCATGTTATTGGGCGGACCAAACCTGTTATAAGGGAAGTACCCCCATGCATACATTCTGTTCATGGGGTAATAGTAATAGGGGTTGTATGGGAAGAACATGTTGTTGCCGAACAAATAATCGTACCTGTTCCAGGGTGTGCTTCTTGATGATGAATAGAACAGTTCTGTCATGACTGCATAGCTACCATCCTGAACTGGGACCACGTGTCGAATGAAGTGATCATTGAATGCGTTCTTCAAGTTGCTCGACTCACCCTTTGCATCCAGTCGTAAGCTGTCATTGAATAGAAAAGAATTTTCAACAGAGGATGATGGATTTAACTTATTCCATGCCATCGAGAACAGGCCATCAATATTGCCTCTTTTTTGTTTATAGAAAAACGCATTGATCAGGACCTTTTTATTGTAATTATCAATCTTTAGTTTAACCTCATCCAGGATCTTATCTTGCAATACAATCGGCACGATCTTTATTGAATCGCTATTGGCTTGTTTGTGGATGATATCCAGCTTGTTGATGTTTTCTCTGTTTCCTGATCTTCCACACCTGCCAAAGAAAAAGTCGCCCTCGTTGTCCAGCAAAAAATCTGTGAACACCCCTTCTCGGGTGTTGGCAGCAAGGTTGAATGTATTTTTTCTGATCAACGATAGCTGGTTATCATAGAGCGTTGAAGTGATCTGATAATTCCTGTCACCCTGCCTCAGGATCTTAAAGATCATGATCTTCTTTTTATCATCACTGTTGATGACGCTGTATACCTTATTATCTCCTGGTCCGGATACTTCAGAAGTGTCAAGATCTACAGGTTCGGTCATTAGCTTACCTGCTCCATTTATCTTTACCATTGAACAATATACAATGCCTCTTTTTTGGTATTGATAGATCATGTAGGAAAAGTCGGGGTATGCGATGAAATCCACATTCAGTATCCTGTCAGGCAGAAATTCTAGGCCGATTCTGTTTTTAAGTTGCATTTCATTATCGTAAATGCACAGATCATGTTTATTTCTGACATTTTTGTAAATGCTGATGTTTCCACCAACCTTTCCGATGATCTCAAAATTCATGTCTTTGATATCCTCTCTTTCAACAACGGAGTAAGCAATCTTTTGGGCTGATGTGTTCAGTTGCAGAAATCCAATTATGGTGATGATCAAGAGTTTTTTCATTGAATTGACTTTCCATATAAAATTAGGCTAAGCAACTTAAAGTAGCGTTTCTCTGAGGGTATTTATAATAGGATAGGCCATATTTTATAGAATTTTTAATTTTTCTGTCTTTTTGTGTTCGTAGAAATAATACCTATACCTTTGGCGTGCCTAAGGGCAATCCAAACACATTTTCAAGGTGGGAAAACATGTCAATAAAGTAACCGGAGCCGGGTTACTGATCGCACTGGGGATTATTTATGGAGATATCGGAACATCCCCTCTCTACGTTTTTAGCGCAATCATCAATGGACGGATGATCAGTGAAGACCTTATTCTCGGGGGGATATCCTGTATCATTTGGACGCTTACCCTTCAGACAACTGTCAAGTATGTAGTGCTTACGTTAAGGGCCGATAACAGGGGAGAGGGAGGTATATTTTCTCTGTACACGCTCGTACGTAGAAGAAAGAAATGGCTGGTCGTTCCGGCAATGATCGGAGGAGCAGCACTGCTTTCAGAGGGTATTATCACGCCACCGATCTCTGTGACTTCTGCAGTAGAGGGACTTGCCCAGCTTCCCCGCTTCTCGGATATCACAGAGATGCAGATCGTTTATATTGTTCTAGGAATTATTGCCTTTTTATTTTTCATGCAACAGTTCGGGACAGCATCAATAGGAAAAATGTTCGGACCGATCATGTTCACCTGGTTTGGGATGCTTGCTGTGATGGGACTGTACAACATAGCCAGCGATTTTAGTGTGCTAAAGGCGGTTAACCCTCAGTATGCCTTTAATTTACTTACTCAATATCCCGGAGGTTTCTGGCTGCTGGGGGCTGTATTCTTGTGTACGACCGGTGCGGAGGCCCTTTATTCAGACCTGGGTCATTGTGGCAGGCAAAATATCCGTATTACCTGGATATGGGTAAAAACAAGTCTTATTCTCAATTATCTCGGACAAGGTGCTTATCTCTTAAGTTTAAAAGGGAAAATCTTTGCCAATTCCACCCTTATGAAGGATCCTGCATTCATTGCAGGCAATCCATCTGTAGAGTTGCTTAAGAACCCATTTTATGGTGCCATGCCGGATTCTTTCTTGATATTCGGTATCATTATCGCTACAGCGGCAGCCATTGTTGCCAGCCAGGCAATGATCAGTGGTTCCTTCACGTTGATCAGTGTGGCGATGCGTTTGAATCTTTGGCCCAAGTTCAAGATCAATTATCCTACGGAAGAACGCGGACAACTTTTTATACCTGCGATCAATGCCTTGCTTTTTGTTGGCTGTTGCGGCATCGTATTATACTTTAAAAATTCAGGAAGCATGGAGGCTGCATATGGATTGGCCATTACACTATGTATGTTTGCTACCTCCATTTTGTTTGCCAATTATCTGGTTATTCATAGGGTCAAACCAATATTGATTTATCTTTTTCTGGCAGTTTATTTAACTATTGAATCTGCATTTTTAGTGGCCAACCTGGAAAAATTTCCACACGGAGGTTTCGCAACATTTGTTGTAGGAGGCATTTTCGTCCTGATCATGTACGTCTGGTACAAATCCCGCAAGATCAAAAATCGCTACGTAGAGTTTGCAAGGCTCGAGAATTATTTACCTGTATTGCAAGAATTGAGCAATGATCAGTCAATCAATAAATACGCCACCCACCTCGTGTACCTCAGCAGTGCCGATAACCCCAAGGAGATCGAGTACAAGATCATTCATTCCATTTTGAATAAGAAGCCCAAACGTGCTGACATATACTGGTTCGTGCATGTTGATACGCTTGATAATCCATATACCTGTGAATATGAGGTGCGGACCATTATTCCCAATGAAGTGATAAGGGTTGAGTTTCGTTTAGGGTTCAGGGTGCAGCCTAAGATCAACCTCATGTTCAGAAAAGTGGTGGAAGATATGGTGGCCAATAAAGAGGTGAATATCACTTCCCGTTATGAAAGTTTAGCGCGTAATAATATTGCAGGTTATTTTGAATTTGTGGTGATGGAAAAGTTCTTAAGTCAGGACAATGAATTGCCGTTCTGGGAGAGGGTGGTGATGAAATTATATTTCTGGCTTAAAATGATTTCACTATCTGAGGAGCGAGGCTTTGGACTTGATGCCAGTAATGTAACCGTTGAAAAGTTTCCACTTGTTGTAGCTCCTGTTAAAACATTGAGGCTTACCCGGATCTTGCCGGATGAAGAATAGCGCATAAAAAAACCGACGAGCCCGTCGGTTTTTTTATTGATAATATGTTTTCTATTTGCTCACCTTGAATATAGCTTCATCTATTTTTCCGTTTATTTCCACTTTGGTGATGTTCAGTGGAGCAGGTATCTGACTATTTTCCATGGTGTAAGGAACAACGATGCCTTCTGGTAATTTCTGATGGTTGCTCAGGTTCAGTATGAGTTCTACTGATTGACCGCCGGCGTTTATTGTTGACGAGTTCCGAATTACATAAAACGATTTGGGGTCAATGAAAAATGTTGATGAGGTTCCCCCCTTTCTGTTTAGTTTTATTCTGAAACATGAAACACCATCAACATCTTCATTCTCCAGCAGTTCCAAAGTATGTCCCTTTTCTTTGTAGTCGATGAATTCACCCTGTGCATCCAATTGATATCTGCCGTATTTGAGCTGATCTTCTCCCATAGTTTCTGGTTCTGTCTGACCCGCCATTGGATTCAAGCTCCATCCCCCTTCTGTTGTGATGATCGAATAGACACTCATGCCCATGGCCGTGTACTCCTGCTTCGTTGCCTTGTTGTGTAAGGTTGTGGTGATCACAGGAATTTCCATGCCTTGGACGCTGACAGTACCTTCTTGACGTATTGAATTGACCTTCTTCCAATTTTCCTTCCCACCAATGGCCTCGATGTGTTTATTGATGATCTCATCAGCAGTTTGTCCGAATGACAATAAACAAAACAGCATCGCTAATCCTGAAACAGATAGTGTCTTAAAAACTTTCATGAGTGTGTAATTTAATTACGCAATATAGGGCAGAAGGGCGTCTAATCTGTTTTTTCATTGTTAATTATTGTAAAACTAGACCGGATGATTTCTAAATTGCAAGCACCACAATTATGTCTTCGATGGAAAACAAACCTTAAATTGCTTATCAATAATTAATTCTTGCATATGGCAAAACGTGTCTGTGTTATTGGTGCTGGTCCGTCTGGCATCACTGCAGCTAAAAACCTTCTTGATAAAGGACATGAGGTTGTAGTATATGATCTGGGAACAGAGGTCGGGGGTAACTGGGTGTTCAATGAAAAAACAGGACATAGCTCTGTCTTTGAAACCACGCATATTATTTCTTCCAGGACCTTGAGTCAGTATGAGGATTTTCCTATGCCTGCTGACTATCCTGATTATCCATCTCATGCTCATTTGGCAAGATATTTTCAGGATTATGCAAGACATTTCAACTTGTATCCGCATATTCAATTCAATACCCTTGTTCAACATTGTGACTTGAACAGTGATGGTAAGTGGATGGTTGATACTGAACAAGATGGTGTTCATAAAAAAGAACAATTTGATGCACTTGTCGTATGCAACGGTCATCACTGGCTTCCCCGTATGCCAGAATATCCCGGTACTTTTTCCGGAGAGTTCATACATTCTCATGAAGTGAAAAGATTTTCCCGTTTTTCAGGGAAGCGAGTACTGGTCATTGGCGGAGGAAATTCTGCATGTGATGTGGCGGTGGAAAGCAGTAGGGTCGCTGCTTCGGTGGATATCAGCTGGAGAAGAGGATACTGGATTGCGCCAAAATTTATCATGGGTAAACCGGCGGATGTATTCAGCACAAAGATCAATTGGTTGCCTAGAAAGCTATGGCAGCGACTTTCCGCCCTTAGTTTGTATTTCAGGAATGGCAAGAATACTGATTACGGATTGCCTGAGCCTGATGGTCCACTTGGTTCACATCATCCAACGATCAATGAAGATCTGTTCTTTACCATTCGCCATGGTAAGATCAAGCCTCGTCCGGATATTGAAAGGCTGGATGGCCATGATGTATATTTTAAGGATGGATCAATGGGAACATATGACGTGATCGTTGCCTGTACCGGATATATCATCAGTCATCCTTTTTTTGACAAAAACTTTATTGATTATTCAGAGGGGGATGTTCCACTTTGGTTGCGTATGATTCATCCGAAGATCAAGAATCTTTATTTCATCGGTTTGTTTCAGCCGCTCGGGTGCATCTGGCCTGGTTCTGAATTGCAGAGTAAGATCATGGCAAGGGAGCTTGCAGGAGAATGGAAGAGGCCTGAAAACATCAAAACATTGATTGCTAAAGAGCTGCAAGATCCGGATTTCAAACAGATCAACACACCGCGGCATACGATAACGGTCGACTACCATCGCTTCAGGAGAAGGTTATTAAAGTATCTCCCAACAAATTACGTAAGTCATGAAGCTGGAACGTATCAGTAAACAACATCCTGTTGATAATGCGAAGGGGAGCATTTTGTTTCTACATGGTGCGTGTATGGGTGCGTGGGTTTGGGAGCATAACTTTTTTGAGTATTTCTTTCAGGAGGGCTACAACGTGTACGCAATCAGTTTAAGAAATCATTGTGGAAGTGAACATGATGGAAGCTTAAGGTGGACGAGTGTTTTGCGGTATGAGGAGGATTTGAATCAGGCTATTGAGCAGATTCCTGGTAAGCTTTTTCTGGTCGGACATTCAATGGGAGGATTTACCATTCAGCATCATTTCAAGAGGATATCTTCTCGGGTAGCCGGTGCAGTATTGTTGTGTTCTGCACCTAAGCATGGACTATGGCGCCTTATACCAAGACTGATGATCAACTTCCCATTTCATTTTATCTATTCTTTGTTCTCTATGAGCTGGTTGCCCATCATGAATGATCGGAAACGTTTGAAAGTAGCGATGTTCAATAGTGATTTTCCCGATGATCAACTCGAGCGTATCGCTCCAAAACTACAAGATGAGTCATTTTTGGCTTTTCTTCAAATGGTATTTCTAAAGCTGCCTGCATCAAAGCGAGCACCTGTTCCAACATTGATCATCGGGGGAGGGAAAGATTTTTTGATCTCAGAAAAAGACACCAGACAAATGGCCAGGTCATATGGTGTTGTACCCGTGATCATTCCAAATGGTTCTCATTGTTTGATGCTGGAACACGGGTGGCAAGATGTAGCGGAAAAAATCAATGTATTTTTATCCCTTCAAAAAAATCAGCCTTGAAGCGGGTTGCCTGAATCGCAAACACAGGCTTTTTATTACAAATATCCAGTGCGATGACGTCTTTGCAAATCTCATCGGTTCTGTCATGAACTGTAATGATCAGATCAGAGTCTGGGATCCATTTCATATTGGCTCGAACGTCTACATATGTTTTGAGCATCGCCTGTTCAAGGAAAGAATAAGTCATCAGATCCATCGATGGAATAGGTATTCCAAAGGATGATCTTCCGTTGAATTCGAGTAAGACCGATTTTTTTTCTTCGTTCATGATGTGTGACTTGATCTTGTTGTCACTGAAATCATGCACGATCGGCAGTACAATTTTTGGATATCCCCACAGATTTCTACCAGCATCAACTGAACGTTGCGTCGTAACAGGGATGTGAATGATGAACTGTCCGACTTTTCTTTTTTTGAGTGGAGTGTACAGGTCCAGCCAGTTGCGTAATTTATTGCCTGTATGCTCTGGAACGACCGGTATTGCAATAATCACTTCATTGTAAGTGCCCAGGTCTGATTCATTGTATTGAATGAGTCCAACCGCTGTAAGGGGCGATCCCAAGAAGTAGAGTGCTGGCTTGAGACCTGTTCCTTTTAGTTTTTCATTTATTGCAAAAGGGTTTGAGCGATAAAGCGCGGCAATATAGTGGACATCCCGAAATTGAATAGGAAATGTATGTTCGGGTTGTTGTGTCATGACTTGTGTTATCTCATGCGGTCTGCACTGCTGAGCAGTTTTTCATCATGTACGATTCCTCTGTAAGCAAAAAAATTAAAGAGGATGATAAAGAATGGAAGTATAGCACTCAGCTGCCAATTGCCTTGTACTATTCCAAAGGTTGTCTTGAATTGTTCGATCATCAGATATTCGGTAGCAATAATTGTGACACCGAGAATGATGTTTATGATGATTAGTTTTTTCTGGGTACCTCTTGATTTGAATAAAAATATGGTGATGAATGGTACGATGGAAGCAAGTGCTACAATGAACATGAGGATAAGGCTTTCGCGGATGGAGAAAGCTTTTGGCAGATTGTCTGATCCAACGCCACCAAATATAGGGATGATCCAAATGAGCGCAGCACACATCGTGCTGAGAAGTAGCCAGAGAGATTGAATACGCTGAATCATGTATTTCGGTGTTTGTTGAACAAGGCTATCGTATGCAAGAATCAGTACCCTAGATTATCCAAGTTCTGGATATAATGGGAACTGTTTCATGAATGACTTTACGTCCTCTTTTACAGAAGCAACAACTTTTTCATCATCAGCATTCATCAACACTTTATCGATCATTTCCACAACGGTTCCCATGTGTTCATTTTTTAAACCACGGGTGGTAATTGCCGGAACACCAATTCTGATTCCTGAGGTAACAAATGGACTTTTATCGTCGTATGGCACAGAATTTTTGTTGAGTGTGATGTGCGCTTTATCAAGTGTTTCCTGAGCTTTTTTACCTGTGATTTCTTTGTTTCTGAGGTCGATAAGCATCAAGTGATTCTCGGTGCCATTGCTGATCAGGTTATATCCTTTTTTAACAAAGTCGGCAGCCATTGTCTGTGCATTTTGTTGCACCTGCTGCTGGTATGCTTTGAAAGATGGATCAAGGATCTCTCCGAATGCTACTGCTTTGGCTGCGATGACGTGTTCAAGCGGACCACCCTGCATACCAGGGAAAACTGCGAGGTCAAGCAGGGCGCTCATAGAACGTATGTTGCCTTTTGGATCTTTTAGTCCGAATGGATTGTCAAAGTCATTCCTCATCATGATCACACCACCACGCGGTCCGCGCAGTGTTTTGTGTGTTGTTGAGGTAACAATATGGCAATGATCAAACGGGTCGTTCAATACTCCGGCTGCGATCAATCCTGCAGGGTGTGCAATATCGGCAAGGAGCAATGCGCCAATCTCGTCAGCAACTGCTCTGATCCTGGCATAATCCCAATCCCGACTGTATGCAGAAGCGCCGCAAATGATCATTTTAGGCTTCTCTTTTCTGGCGGTTTCTTCCAGTTGCTCGTAGTTGATCAATCCGGTTTCCCTATCAACTCCGTAGAAAAACGCCTGATATGTTTTGCCGCTGAAGTTGGCGGGACTACCATGGGTAAGGTGACCTCCCATGCTGAGGTCGAGTCCGAGTATTTTGTCACCTGGTTTCAGACAAGCCAGGAAAACTGCTGTATTCGCTTGTGCACCACTGTGCGGTTGCACGTTGGCCCATGAGGCGTTGAAAACTTTTTTCAATCTATCAATGGCAATACTTTCGATCTCATCGATCACTTCACAACCGCCGTAATATCTTTTTCCTGGATACCCCTCAGCGTATTTGTTGGTAGCTACTGATCCCATCGCTTGCATTACTTGTATGGAAGTGAAGTTTTCAGAGGCGATCAATTCAATCCCTTCTCTTTGTCTTTTGAGTTCTTTATTGAGCAGGTCAAACACCTGGTTGTCATGTGCCATTATGATGAAGTTTGGGCAAAATTAACCTTAATAACAGAAAGAAAAAATCTTCTCCATCACCAGTTTTACACACCCATGCGGATTTCATCGCTGCAAGAGGCATACTCGGTGGGGTCATTGCTGCTGATCAGGACAAGTCGATCTTGACAGAGACTGTCGATGAGATGTTTATATAGGTCTATTCCTGCCTGATCCAGGTTGGTGCAGGGTTCATCCAATAGCAGAATTTCAGCATCAGAGAAGAAAGCCTGGGCGAGTTTTACACGTTGCTTCATACCACTGCTGAAATACCTGATCTGTTTATGACTTGACTTTTGCAGGCCTACTTCTTCGAGGATCCCTGCAGTGGTCCAGTTTTCCTTAAATGGCTTAAAGCTTGAATGATAGTTCAGAAATTCAGTCGCGCTCATTTCTTCGATCACTTCAAGATATGGTGCACAAATAGAAATGTGTTTGAAAAGTTCTTCTTGCTGAATTATCTGATTCGATTGATAATATTGTATGCTGCCTTCGTTCAGATACATGGAGCCTGCTATGCATTGCAGCAATGTTGATTTTCCGGAACCGTTGTGTCCGGTGATGGCCCAATGTTTACCTGAATGCAGTTCAAGTTCAAGGCTTCTGAAGATCCATTCGCGGTTGTACCGTTTTCCGGCATTAGTCACCGAGATCTTCATCCAGCGAATTTTTAGTGAAGCGTTTGATAATACCCCTGCCACTCTCACGAATGAACATTACAATTTCATCCCTCTCGTCAGTCACGGGAAATTCCTCTTCAATGAATTGAATAGCCTGTGTCGTGTTCAGTCCCTTGTTATAGATGGTGCGGTAGATATTGAGGATCTCGTTGATTTTCTCTACACTGAATCCTTTTCTTTTTAAACCCACTGAATTTACACCGGCATAGGAGAGAGGCGTTCGGCCAGCTTTGATATAAGGCGGAACATCTTTTTGCACCAAGGAACCCCCTGCGATAAACGAGTGTTGTCCGATTTTGACAAACTGGTGAACCGCACTCATGCCGGCGAGGATCGCATAATCTCCCATGATCACGTGTCCTGCTATTTGGGTATTGTTGCTCATGATACAGTTATTACCGATGATGCAGTCATGCGCAATGTGGCTGTAGGCCATAATGAGGCAGTTGTTTCCAACAACTGTTTTCCATCTGTCTTTGGTTCCTCTGTGTATGGTGACAAATTCTCTCACAGTCGTATTGTCACCAATCTCCACTACAGTGTTTTCGCCCTCAAATTTCAGATCCTGAGGAGCCGCAGAGATCACTGCACCAGGGAATATTCTGCAATTCTTTCCAATGCGCGCACCATCCATGATGGTAACGTTGCTGCCGATCCATGTTCCTTCGCCAATTTCTACATTCTGGTGAATGACAGAGAAAGGATCGATTTTCACATTGGTAGCGATCTTTGCATTATGGTGAATGTATGTGTGCGGGTGGATCATGTTATTGTAGTTGAATTATGGTCTTTCTCTCTTCACCAATTGTGCCATCAACATGGACTCAGTCACTATTTTGTTTCCAACGTATATCGTACCTATCATTTCGCAAATACCTCTTCTGATCGGCCCGGTCAGTTCCAGCTTCATGATTAGCGTATCTCCGGGTACCACCTTTTGCTTGAATTTACAGTTATCTATTTTTACAAAATATGTGTCGTACTCTCCTGGAGGCAGTGAATTGATCGCCAAAATGCCTCCGGTTTGTGCAAGCGCCTCAATTTGAAGGACACCGGGCATTACCGGGTTGCCTGGAAAATGACCTGCAAAAAATGGTTCGTTAAAAGAAACATTTTTTATACCAACAATATGTGTGTCAGATAGTTCAATCACCTTGTCTATGAAAAGAAATGGGTGACGATGAGGTAGTTTTTTTTCGATCTGTTCAATATTGTAAACAGGTGCCAGTGTTGGGTCATACACTGGTACATCCTTTACATGCTTGTTTTTCTTGATGTATTGTTTGATGACTTTGGCGAATTCAACATTGGAGAAGTGTCCGGGTCTGTTCGCAATGATGTGTGCTTTGATGGGAAAGCCGATCAGCGCAAGGTCTCCGATCACATCGAGTAATTTGTGGCGTGCTGGTTCATTGGGAAATCTGAGTTCCAGGTTATTGAGATAACCCTCACTCTTAACTTCTATTTTATCCTTTTTAAAGATTTTGGCCAAGCGTTGCATTTCGTCATCAGTAACAGCTTTGTCAACAACAACGATGGCATTGTTGACATCCCCTCCCTTGATCAGGTTGTTTGCAAGCAGGGCCTCGAGTTCATGTAAAAAGCAGAATGTTCTGCATGGGGCAATTTCATCCTTGAATTCAGATATATTTTTCAATCCAGCATGCTGCGTGCCGAGAACTGGGCTGTTAAAATCAATGAGGGTTGTAACCTTATATTCGACGGCGGGCATTGCCACCATTTCTACTCTTTTGTCTTCGTGGTAGTAGGAGATATTTGTATCGATCGTGTACCAATGCTTTGCAGCCTCTTGCTCCTCAACACCTGCTTCTTCAATGATCTCAATAAATGGTTGTGAGCTTCCATCAATGATCGGAATTTCAGGTCCATTGATATCGATCTGACAATTATCAACCCCCATGCCCACGAGTGCGGCAAGTATGTGTTCAACGGTACTGATTTTTGCACCATTGTCTTCGAGTGTTGTTCCTCTGGAAGTATCTGTCACCAGGTCACAATCTGCTTTTATAACCGGCTGTCCGGGTAGATCGATTCTCTTGAACTGGATACCAAATCCGGGATTTGCGGGATTCAAGGTCATGTCCACCAAAATCCCAGTATGAAGTCCTGTGCCGGAAATGCTAATTGAATTCCTGAGGGTATGCTGTTTGTCAGGGTTGAATTTACCTTTCATGCAAGAAATTGTGTGCAAAGATATGCCATTTTTCACAGGTGGGCATCAAACAACCAGGTGCTGTGTAAGGTACTGTAAATCAATTATCTATAGAATCTTTTGCTTTGATCAGGGCAGCAAGGAGTGCCTCGAGTTCCAGTATCTTTTTTTCCAGATCGGGGAGTCTCCTGAACACAGCATTTGCCCTCATGACGGAGTTATAATTATATGCGGGATTGCCAGTTAAGGCGGTGTTAGGTATCAAGACTGATTTGCTTACCCCACTTTGTGCAGCGAAACGGGTGCCGTCTGCGATTGAAATATGGCCCACAACCCCAACTTGTCCGCCCATAACCACACGATTTCCAATTTTTGTACTACCACTGATACCGCTTTGGGCAGCAATGACGGTGTTCTCTCCTATTTCAACATTGTGCGCGATTTGTATCAGGTTATCAAGTTTTGTTCCTTTTTTGATCAGGGTAGAACCCATCGTTGCACGGTCGATGCACGTATTGGCACCAATTTCAACCATATCCTCTATCACGACATTTCCAAGCTGAGGCACTTTGCTGTAGGTTCCATCCTGTTGTGGAGCGAAACCGAATCCATCACTTCCGATAACTGTCCCTGCATGAACCATTACATCATTGCCAATTATACAATCGTGATACACCTTAACGCCCGCATGCAATGTTGTACGGAGTCCCACTTTTGCATTATTGCCGATAAACGTATGGGCATGAATTTTGGCCTGATCAGCAATCACTGCGTTTTCTCCTATGTATACAAAAGCGCCGATGTAAACATCCTTTCCGATCTTGGCGGAAGGGTGTATGTAAACGGGCTCCTGAATTCCAACCAATTTGGTCGCCTGCATTTTTTGATAGTAGTCCATCAGTGTTGCAAAAGCCGAATAGGCATCTTTAACCCTGATCAGGGTGCTTGTCACAGATGATTTTAGTTCAAAACCCTCATTGATGATCACTATTCCGGCTTTTGTGGAGTAGAGATATTCCTGATATTTTGGATTTGAAAGGAATGCAAGGTCAGTTGGCAGGGCCTCTTCAATTTTTGCGAAACCGCCAACAATGATATCAGGGTTGCCTTCTATCTTGCCATTGATGAGTGAAGAGATCTGTTGGGCTGAAAACTGCATATATTGATCACTTTCTACAGCCCCTCCAGGGAAGGCCTGATGATGTTGATGATTTGTTTGATTACCAAGTCTGATCCTGGTAAAAACAAATGTAAAATTTTTTTACAGGATGGGAGAGGTTTTGATGAATAAGCGGGGAGTCAACCTGGGAAATGTCTTTAACCTGCCCGTCTTTGAACAATATATTGATGATCTCATTATTTGGGTCGTAGAGGCTGTTTTCAGCTTCACCGGTAAATACCAGATATGTACTGTCTTCTTCTGATAGGTTAAGCGAGCCAGAAACACGCGCTTTCATTTCCTGTAATTCCTGGATTGATATGGGGGCACTTTGAAGCCTGAGTTTCAGCAGTTTCCTGTCCAATACAGCTGAGCAAAGTATAGAAAGCACTTTGTCCTGATGGGATCTCCAATTCTTGATCTCAGAAATGATATCACTGTCATCTATTGAACAAAACATTTCAAGATCACTACGTTGAAGTTGCTGTATGTTGCGGAAAAGCAGTTTGTCCAACCGTCCGGTTTTTGTCACTTCCAACTGCCCCTTCTGAAACAGCCACCTTGCACGTTCAAGAATTTTCACCAGTGTCATCTCTGCGCTCAGTACTGTTTTGTGTTGGTATACCTGCCAGTACATCAATCGTCTTGACACAAGAAATTCTTCAATAGAGTAAATTCCTTTTTCCTCAACCATCAATTGCCCGTCATGCACCGTCAACATCTTTAATATCCTGTCGCATCCGATCATCCCCTCCACCACGCCGGAAAAAAAACTATCTCTTGTGAGGTAATCCATCCTGTCAACATCCAGCTGACCACTCACAAGTTGGTGGAGAAACTTTTTTGGGTAATTGCCACGGAAAATATCAATTGCCATGGAGAGCTTGCCTGACATTTCCTTGTTCAGTTCTTCCATGATCATCAGTGACAATGTTTCGTGTTCCAACTCTTTCACGAGCAATGATTCCAGTGCATGCGAGAACGGACCATGACCAATGTCATGAAGCAGAATGGCGATTTTTGCAGCTTGCTCTTCTTCGTCAGTAAAATCAACCCCTTTTTGTTTCAGCTCATACAGTGCATTGTGCATCAGATGATATGCTCCCAGGGCGTGATGAAGTCTGGAATGTACTGCGCCAGGGTATACCAGATAAGACATGGCCATCTGACTGATCCTTCTCAATCTTTGGAACCATGGGTGAGAGATGATCTCGTAGATCAGCGGGTCGTTGATGGTAATGAATCCATGTACAGGATCATTGATTATCTTTCTGAAGGCCATCTTTGCTTGAATTGTTAAATTTAAAACGGATTGGTGCAAAGGTATGTAGCCGCGAATGGATTCACTAACTTTATTCCACGCTAATAAATAGTTTTTTCAACAAACATGCGTCAAATGGGTCAAGTACAAGTAATGTGGGTGGATGATGAGATCGATATCCTTGAGGCGCATAAGATCTTTCTGGAGATGAAAGGCTATAAGGTGACCACCTTTGCAAATGGGTATGACGCTGTTGATCATCTCAAGAATAATAATTCAGATATCGTATTGCTGGATGAATCCATGCCAGGGATGAGTGGTCTCGAGACCTTATCACGCATCAAAGAAATTCATCCTCATCTTCCGATTGTATTGGTGACTAAAAATGAGACGGAGACATTGATGGAAGAAGCCATTGGCGCACAGATCGCAGACTACCTGATCAAACCGGTCAATCCCAGCCAGGTTTTATTATGCTTGAAGAAGCTGCTGGATAATAAACGATTGGTTGCAGAAAAAACAACAGCCGACTACCACCAGCAATTCAGGTCGATGTTGGACGGGCTAGATGGCGAACCGGATCATCGAACATGGGCTAAAATATACCGACAGCTCATCTTTTGGGAAATGGAGATGGAAAAAAGCGAGAATGGTGAACTGCTTGAAGTACACCAGGCTCAGAAACGTGAAGCAAATGCTTCTTTTTTTAAATACATTTCAAGGCATTATGCATCGTGGATCAGTTCAGCCGACCTTGATCCGCCGATACAAAGTCATACTTTATTCAGAAAAAAAGTATTGCCATTCGTAAACAAAGAAATACCTCTCATTTGGCTGGTGGTTGACAACCTTCGTTATGATCAATGGAAGGCCATTGAGCCTGTGTTCAATGAATATTTTCGTATTCAGGACGAAGATGACTGTTATTCAATTCTTCCTACAGCGACACATTATTGTAGAAATGCAATGTTTGCAGGAGAGATGCCAATGGAGATCGAAAAAAGATTCCCAGACAAATGGAAGAAGGATGATGATGTTGATGGGAAGAATCTTCACGAATCATTTTTTTTCACCGAACAATTAAAAAAGCTGGGAAGAAGTGATCTGTCATTCAATTATCAAAAAATCTCCTCGAATGCAGATGCTGTAAAGCTTGCTGATGCTGCCCACAACCTTCTTGATCATGACCTTTCTGTTGTGGTGTATAATTTTGTTGACATGATGAGTCACGCTCGCACGGAAATGGATGTGCTGAAAGAACTGGCTGCTGATGAACGGGCGTATAGAAGTCTGACGAGATCATGGTTCAGTCATTCTCCACTTTTCCAGACACTTAAAAAGATCGCTCAGAAAAAATGTATGGTTGTCTTGTGTACAGACCATGGAAGTATTCAGGTAAAAAATCCTGTGAAGGTTACGGCTGACAGACAGACCACAAGTAATTTGCGGTATAAGAATGGGAAAAACCTCGACTACGAACCACGTGAAGTGTTGGTGTATCGTGATCCCCTCATGGTCGGACTTCCCAAAGCATCTATTAATTCCTCATTCATTTTTGCAAGGGAGCAGGATTATTTTTGTTACCCGAACAACTTTAATCACTATTCTTTGATGTACAAAAACACCTTTCAGCATGGAGGTGTGTCGATGGAAGAAATGATTCTACCCGTAGTTAGAATGTCAAGCAGAATTAACGAAAAATGATTATTCACAATTCATTGTCAAAATGTTTACAACTATTCACCGGGTCATGTCAAAGCCTTTTTTGCTTTCAGTAAATTTGTACAAACACAATAGATGAAGATTCGATTTACCCCTTCTACGCTGGAAAAAATAGAACGTGTTATTACAGAGGCTGGTTACCTGTTGAGGTACGAAAGAGGAACTTTTCAAAGCGGCTATTGTATACTGGAGTCAAAAAAAGTGGTGGTGCTGAATAAGTTTCTCCAAACAGAAGGGAGAATAAATACATTAATTGATCTGTTGTCAGCCCTCAACATTGACGTGGATCACCTGACTGCAGAGAGCAGAAAAATGTATGAAGAGCTAATGGCGAGTCCTGAATTGAATGCCGAAGGTGCTTAGTCTCCTATCCAGACACTCTTAATTTTTATAATACCTATCAGTTGTCTCTCCGAATTGAATTTCTTGGAACAGGAACAAGCAGTGGTGTGCCCATGATCGCTTGCAAGTGTGCAGTTTGTATGTCTGATGATGTGCATGACAAAAGGCTGAGAAGCAGTGTGCTCATCTCATCCTCAACCACACGATTGGTGATTGACACTACTCCTGATTTCCGTTATCAAATGCTGCGCTCCGGGGTTGACCATCTTGATGGGGTCGTGTTTACTCATGCGCATAAAGACCATATGGCAGGACTGGATGATATTCGTGCGTATAATTTCTTTTTACAACGCCCAATGCCTTTGTTTGCCAATGATGAAACCACCCAGGCGATCAAACGTGATTTCTTTTATGCTTTTCAAGAAAAAAAATATCCCGGGATCCCTGAGCTTGAGTTGAATATTATTGCTGATGAACCTTTTCATGTTGGTGATATCCTGGTAGAGCCGATACGGGTGAAACATTTGAATATGGAAGTGCTTGGTTTCAGGACCGGCGGCTTTACATACATAACGGATGCGAATCATATTGATGAATCGCAAAAAGAAAAGATCAGAGGGTCTGATGTGATGGTGATCAATGCCTTGAGGAAAGAGAAGCATCTTTCGCATTTTACATTGCAAGAGGCGATTGACATGGCAACCGAATTAAATATCCCCAAGACCTATTTTACCCATGTCAGTCACCAGATGGGCCTGCATGCGGAGGTCAATAAGAGCCTGCCAATAGGCATGCAACTGGCGCATGATGGCCTTGTTATCAGCGTATAAAAAACATCAGATCCTGTTGTTTTCACATGTTCGCTCAGTGGTTCCTTTACTAGCTTTGGTTGATGAATTTTCGCGAACACCTTGCTGTTTTTTTAAGCTTCTCTAAAAAAGAACGCAAAGGAATTTACCTCTTATTGTCGATCTGTATATTACTCTGGATATTGCCCGTTTTTTTCTCCAGTGAAAAAATTCCAGAAGATATATTGACTATGACACCATTGGAGATCAATGAAGCAAAGCACCTATTGCAGAGCAGGACTGATTACGCAAAAGCTCATCGGAAACACAACGATTTTTATGCCAAGCATAAATTTGCCGGATCATTTCGTTCTGTCAGCGATAGTTTTAAAAAGCAAGTGTACAGAAAGAAGGCTTTTTCAGAACGAAATAAAACACCACTTGATATAAATAGCATGGATAGTGCAGCATTGGAAAAACTTCCTGGTATAGGTGAAAAATTATCCTCAAGGATCATCAGGTACAGGGAGCGTCTGGGTGGGTTTGTCAGCTTGTCTCAGCTCAGTGAAGTTTATGGCTTATCGGATTCAGTGATGCAGCGCATCGCTCCTTTGTTGTTTGTGTCAGACCAATTTCAACCCACGAAAATCGATATCAATAAAGCCGAGTATACAGATTTTCGAAAGCATCCCTATTTCACACATACAATCGTAAAATCAATGCTTGTTTACAGAAAAGCCAATGGTCCATTTATTTCTTTGGAGGATATGCAGCGTATCATTTCGATAGAGCGGGATGAGATCACAAAAATCACTCCTTACCTTTCATTGGGTAATTAATCCATGAAATCTTCTTCCTGTTTTGGTGCGTATTTATCGAACAGTTTATCTATTGCTCCACCAAAAACCGGAAATTTCTTTTTTGCAAATTCTTTAATGATGCGAATGGCTTCCAAGGCTTGTTTTTCAGAAATTCCTGCCTCTTTCATCAGCTGTTCGATCAGTTCTTTCATGGTGTCAGGAATCAGGCAACTTTGAGCAGGCTCATTCGTGCGTGTTCAAATTTTTGTTTTGCATAGGCTGCAGTGACCACGAATTCCTTAACCGTGGATGAAGGCAGTTCAAACATGGCATCGGTAAGGATGCTTTCGCAGATTGAGCGTAGTCCCCTTGCTCCGAGTTTATATTCCATAGCCTTTTCAACCATAAATTCAAGGACCTCATCTTCTATGGTAAGTTTGATGCCTTCGAGTTCAAACAGCCTTACATATTGTTTGAGCAATGCATTCTTAGGCACACTTAGGATCGCTCTAAGTGTTTCCTTATCAAGCGGATTCAGATAAGTCACAACCGGTAGACGGCCTAGTAACTCCGGGATCAATCCAAATGATTTAAGATCCTGTGAATTCACAAATCTCAGCAGATTGATCTTCATCGCATCCTGCAGGTCTTTATTTACATTGAATCCTATTGAATTCGTATTCACGCGTCGTGCGATGATCTTATCAACACCATCAAAGGCGCCTCCGCAGATGAAAAGAATATTTTTTGTGTTTACCTTGATGAGTTTTTGATCAGGATGCTTTCTGCCTCCTTGTGGAGGAACAAGTACTTCAGTTCCTTCTAGAAGTTTGAGG
>JBKCFW010000042.1:0-10654 GCA_046303675.1 bacterium | reverse complement strand
GTTACGCACCCGTTTGCCGGTCGCCAGCATCTGTATTGCTACAAACCTGCTGCCCCACGACTTGCATGTATTAAGCCTGCCGCTAGCGTTCATCCTGAGCCAGGATCAAACTCTCCATTGTAAAAAATGTAGAAATTGATTGCTCAATTCAAAAATAATAATTGCGTCTTACCTTACCTCTGATTGATACGAGATCAATCATTTGAGTGTTACTGCTTTCCAAACTTTCAAAGATCTTTCAGTTGTTACACTGCCCTGTTTTTTAAACGGGAGTGCAAAGGTAACTGGTTAAATGTATTCTTCAAAATATTTTTTAGAGAAAACTAAAAAAACATCTTGCATTTTTTCTAAAGAACAATCGCTTTTTTCAAAGCGGGATGCAAATATAGGTTGCATTATTCATTCATTCCAAATTTAATTCAATTCTTTTTCCCCAACTTCCTGTAAATCAAGGCTGATAAGGGTTTCGGGGATAAAAAAAAAATTGGGCTATTGCTGCAAAAAACTCGACAAATTTGAAGGATAAATTACATCATTGAGGAACAATCCATGTGCTGGTGCAGAGAAGTCTGCTCTGGCACTGTCTTTGCTCAACATCACATCGATAAATTCATCAATTACCAGCTTTCCCCGGCCTACTTTGACCATGGTTCCAACAAGCGCACGAACCATCCCGCGGAGAAAGCGATTGCCTTCAATTTCGAACGTCCACCCATGCTCTGTTTTGGTCCATGTACACGTGGTGATCGTACAGATATGTGTATATACTTGTGTCCTGCGTTTGGCAAAACTGGTAAAATCATGTGTCCCAAGCACCTTTTGGGCTGCAGCATTCAACAACTGCTCATCCATCGGAAAAGGATAAAACCATGCTCTGTCCTCAAGAAAAGGGTCCTTCTTATCATAGATCTCATACCTGTATGAGCGTGAGGTGGCATCAAAACGAGCGTGGCTGTTTTCCGGAACCTCATATACCCCCAGCAATGCGATATCTCCGGGCAGTATTGCATTTACGTGATAAATGAAGTCTGCAGACAGTACCCTATCCGTATCAAAATGAAAGAAGTTTTTATTTGCATGCACGCCAGCATCTGTCCTGGATGAGCCTGTTAAGGTAATTTGCTCTCTGAGATAAGTAAACATAGCCCGCTCTACATGCCCTTGTACAGTAGCAGCGTTCTCCTGAATCTGGAAGCCTGCATAATGCGTGCCTTTGTATTTTATCGATAAGAAATATCTGGGCATGACTAGATGGAATAAGGGTAGATCAATTGCCCGATTGCAGCTGCTTGAAGGCTTTTATGTTTTCGTCTTTAAAAAAGAGTGTTCCGGCTTGCTTGAAATCATCATGGTCCTTCACCAACCAGTACACCCTCTTAAATAACTTCATTCGCGAGTGCTCATCCAAAAAGAAAGAAGAGATCTCAACGGCTTGCCTGCTCGTGAAACATTTCATTCCAAAAACCTTTTCAATGTATGTCAGCTGTTCCTCTAGCTCAGGCATGCCCAATAATTTCTTTTGCAGATTGAGCACATCTTTTGGCTCGGCAAAAGGCTTGGTGCATTCCGCTAATTTTCTAATTGATACTGTTTGTGAATCTGATGCGCGCTTAACTTCTTCAGGCGCTGTAACCGCGATGGTTTGCTGAGTCTGCTCTTTTACCTCATTTTGCTTTGGAAGAGTTTCTGATGAGACTGTCTGTTGTACAACTTTCTCATCAACCTGAACATTTTTTTGAATCTTAACTACCACCGTATCTGATTTGCCACTCGTCTTTCTGTCGATGAAAGTGATTATTTTTTCTTTATCCGTCTCCAGATCTTCTACTTTGACAAGATCAGGCAGCTCCAACTTCATTGACTCTGTGGAGGGATTGATTTTCTCCTTCGTCTGTTGGTCATTCACAACCTCCTTCTTCACTTCTTGTT
Organism: bacterium; assembly: GCA_046303675.1. GTDB lineage: Bacteria > Bacteroidota > Bacteroidia > Chitinophagales > Chitinophagaceae > Pollutibacter. The sequence goes on along the minus strand of JBKCFW010000042.1, from coordinate 8,725 downwards.
TCGTTACAACAGGCTTTTGTTCAAGCAACACATCATCTCCGGTGGCGTCTGAGAGCAATGCCGCAAATGGACTTGCAGATTTCTTGATGGAGTCTGAGTGGCTCTTATCAGTGGTGCCTCCAACAGCGTAAATCACCTCCATGCTGGTGCGATCAAAAAGTCCCCAGCCTTTACCGTCAAATGATTTTAAATGAAAACCTCTATCTTGACTTATCTCTTTAATATCAAAAGTTACTTCAGGATAAACCGCTTTGGGAAAACCGACCAGGATAGTGAAATCACCTTTAGGGACTTTAGGAATGATCAAAAAACCAGTGGCCGAGGAAGAATAAAGTGTATCAGCCCTTTTGACATAAAAAGGCTGTTGTCCGTCAGCTTCTATAAAAATATAATGCTGCCCTGTCGAGATGAGGGGAGAAAGAATGGCAACAAATGAGAGCAAGAGGAAAATCCTGGATAACAACGACATGCTACAAATCTAACAAAAGAATCAAAAACACTGGTTGTAAAGGGGCAACTCATTTGTATTTAATTAACAAAACCCAGTAACTTCTGTTGTTTATCTTCGTTTCACAGAATAATTATCTCACAATAACAACTTTTTAAAATGAGAAAGACATTGTTGATCTTCACTGCAATCATTCTTTTGTTGAGTTCCTACGGACAGGGAGACAAAGCACCTGATAGTTCCTGGAAAAAAATCCCCCGATACACCCCACAACGAATCAATAATCTTGTTCATACAAAACTTGACGTAAGACTGGATTACGAAAATACCTGGCTCACCGGAAAAGCCTGGATCACACTTGCACCGCATATGTATCCAACAGATTCGCTCACCCTGGATGCCAAAGGAATGGATATTCATGAGATTGGATTGGTCAATAAAGACAAATCGATCAATCGCCTTGTGTATCAATATGACAAACAACAACTGCATGTAAAACTGCCCAAACAGTTTAAAAAGGGTGAACAATATACCGTCTACATCAACTACACCTCAAAGCCGAATGAGTACGAAAAAGAAAGCGGAAAAGACCCGATGCTGGGGGTAAAGGGACTGTATTTCATCAACCCTAAAGGTGACAATAAAAGAAAACCTGTGCAGGTGTGGACTCAGGGAGAAACAGAATCCAGTTCTGTATGGTTTCCCACTATTGATCAAACGCAGCAAAAAACGACACAGGAATTATACTTGACAGTTCCGGCCAAATATGTAACGCTGAGCAATGGTAAACTGATCAGCCAAAAAACAAACACAGACGGAACGAGAACCGACTATTGGAAGATGGACCTCCCCCATTCACCTTACTTGTTTTTTATGGGAGTTGGCGACTATGCAGTAGTGAAAGATACCTGGAGAGGTAAAGAAGTAAGCTATTATGTTGAAAAAGAATTCGGACCCGTTGCCAGGAAGATCTTTGGGAATACTCCTGAGATGATGACATATTTTTCAAAGATCACTGGAGTAGACTACCCGTGGGTGAAGTATAGTCAAATGACCGCAAGAGAATTTGTTGCTGGTGCCATGGAAAATACCACCGCTACCCTCCACCAGGAAGGAGCACAACAGGATGCGAGAGAACTGATCGATGGAAACAGATGGGAAGGCACGATAGCACATGAATTGTTTCATCATTGGTTTGGAGATTACGTAACTGCAGAAAGCTGGAGCAATCTCACTGTTAATGAATCCTTTGCTAATTATAGCCAAACACTGTGGGATGAATATAAATATGGAAAAGACGCAGGGGATGCCGAGAATTATATTGGCATGCAAGAATATTTAATGGGAAACAATTCCAAAAAAGACCTGGTAAGATTTTACTATGCTGACAAAGAAGATATGTTTGATGGCGTGAGTTATCAAAAAGGAGGAAGAATCCTCCACATGCTGAGAAAATACATTGGTGACAGTGCTTTTTTCAAAGGGATCAATCTGTACCTGACTTCAAACAAGTTTAAGTCGGCCGAGGCCCATCACCTCAGACTTGCACTGGAAGAAGTGAGTGGACAGGACCTGAACTGGTATTTCAATCAATGGTATTTTGGAAGTGGTCATCCTAAACTGGATATACAATACAAGTACAATGATAGTGCTAAGGAGGCCATGGTTATTGTGAAACAAACTCAAAACACAGGTAAAATATTCAGAATACCAACCTACATCGATGTTTATCATGGCAACGTAAAAAGCAGACATCAGGTTTGGGTTGAGCACGAAATTGACACCTTCAAATTTGCCTCAGTTTCGAAGCCTGACCTCATCAATTTTGATGGAGAAAAGATCCTGCTCTGTGAAAAGAAAGAAAATAAAACGCTTGAACAGTATATTCATCAATATTATCATGCCCGGAATTATGTTGACAGGCGTGAGGCGGTAGAATTCTGTGTAAGGAAAACCGATAATGCAGCAGCAGTTACTTTATTGAAAGATGCGCTTGCAGACCCCTACCATGTTATAAGAGAACTTGCCGTATCAAAAATTGACATGAAAAAAGAGAAAATCAGGGTTGAATTCGAACCTGTTTTCGCTAAGCTTGTGCATACTGAAAAAAATAGACCAGTTAAAGCATCCATGATCACAGCACTTGGATCTACAAAAGACAATACATACAAGCCACTCTATGAAAAAAATATTACTGACTCATCATACAGTGTAGCGGGGGCGGCTCTTGAGGCGCTTAGCAAAATTGATTCCTCACTTGCTTTAAGTCATGCTACCAAGATGGTAAAAGAGACTGCAAAAGGGAAATTGGAACTGGCCATCAATCAAATCCTCATCGCATCAGGCAATGAAGATGTTTTTGATAAAATTGAAAGTAAATTTCTGGAACTGGAACTTTCCAATGAAAAATTCATGTTGATGCAACAGCTTGCCGAAATGACTGCTGTGATGAAAAATGAAGCCAAGATCAAAAGAGGCATCTCGCTGATCGTCGACTTCAGAGAACAGATACCTGCGAACTTTAAAGATCAAATCACACCCTATATCAACGGTATGATCCTTCAGGGATTGATCAATAAGTTTAAAGCTGCCGGAAATTCAGCAATCGTAGAATTCATTCAATCCAACATCAAAAAGTAGAAAAAGAATCAACAATAAAAAAAGAGGGACAACAAAATTGTCCCTCTTTTTTTTATGCAACACCTGTACAATTATTTTATCAATCCCCATTTCAACTGATAAGCAACAACACTGTTCTTCCAAAAAGTGGGCACGTAAAAAACTTTGTTTTTTGGATCATACCCAATGTCGGCAGCATTCACTTTTTCATCCCTGGTATCGACCAATAACTTTTTTTCTCCGTTAGACTTCACCAACCAAACAGCTCCTGACCAGCAAGAGACCAAGAAGGTATTTTCATCTACTTGCTCAATACCATCCGTTCCGCCTTCAAGTCCCTCTGCTATAAGAGTTTTCTTTTTGTCTTTGTCAATCTTATAAAACTTACCATTATCAAGCATATAGAGCATCTTATCTGCGTAGAGTAATCCATTTGGAAACTCCAGACCCTCACTGAGGTAGGTTTTGGATTCCATTTTTAAGGCATCAACGAAAAAGATCTTCTTATTCTTAGAATCAGAGATATACATGTTGCCTTGCTTGTCAATTGTAATATCATTCAATCCACTTGATCCTTCTATATATATCTTTTTAAGTATTTGAGCTCTTGCATGATCAATGATCACTACGGAGTCTATGTCTGCGACCAAAAGAAAATCTTTATACAATGCCATTCCTTTCGGTGCATGTAGTCCGTTTATCCATGAAGGGTTTAGGATTTTGCCAGACAGGGTGAGCAGTGCGATAGAACCTTTTCCGTCTTTATCCCAAGCTCCTGTGCCTTCTATATTCGAAGCATACAAGCGCAGATTTTTTGCATCAAAGAGCACTGATTCCGGTACTTTAAGATCGGGTTCTGACGACCACAGCTTACTGACAGCTTGTGCAGAAACATGAACTGAGCATATTACAACAGCAAAAAATAGCGAAACAACTCTTTTCATCTGGTTTTTTTTAATGATAAACTTAAATAAAATAATCAATAATTCAATTTAACATCGTTCACTTTTGTTGGCAACCATACTTGCATTTGGTTACTTCCCCTGTTACACCATGTGTAATAAGGAATTGCTCTTACTTGTTTCGTTTTTGTCTGAACAGACAATCCGTCTGCCCCAATTTCCACAACGGGAAGATCCGCAACAACGCTCATGATCTTTTCGTCATTCACGGTATAAGGTTCTGTTCGAAAATTAGCAGACAATGGTGAAATGATATTCAAGGCAGCACCTTGATTATCTGCTCCCTCAACACAATAAACAATTGGTCCGCGTTGAATTGCCATCCGGTTTTCATTTGCCTTCAATTCATTTCTTGAGATCAGTTTACGAACTGGCATGGGAATAGCATACTCGATCACATCACCATTTTTCCATTCACGTGTTAAAACAGCATAACCATCCTGGATTCTGTACTGTGCAATACGCCCATTAATCCTCAATTCCGGCTTTGACAATTCCTTTTCAACGAATGAATAGAGTTCTCCCGGAGCGGGGACCTCTTGAGTCCATCCTGGTATACGAAAGGCCAACGAAGCAGTCTGCTTCTTTTTCAATCCAAGCTTAGAGGTTACATTTCCACTCCATGGATAATTCGTTTGGATTGAAACGTTCATGTCACCTTTCGGTAGAGAAAATGTTGTATTACTTCCTACAAATAGATTCACAAAAATCTTATCCCCTTGCTGACCATACACATAATTCCCGAGTGATGTGATCAGCCGTGCGATATTAGAGGGACAGCAAGCGGTTCCAAACCATTCACTTCGTGCATGCTGTCCGGATGAACCAAGGGGATTACCATAAAAGAAACGGTCTCCGGTTAGTGACAATCCATCAAGGGCCCCATTATACAGACTTCGCTCAAGAACATCTATATACTCTGCTGACCCAGTCAGGCTATTCATACGCTGGTTCCAAAAAACCATACCCACAGAAGCACAGGTTTCGCCATAGGCATGTTCGTTCGGCAAGTCATAATCTTTTGAAAAACCTTCGTTGGTTCCGGCTGATCCGATGGCTCCTGTGATGTACATATTTCGAAACACAACATCTTCCCAGACACGACGCATCGCCTTGAGATAATCCACATCACCGGTATGTGCTGCAACATCTGCTGCGCCTGTGTAGAGATACATGGCACGAACAGCATGTCCGGTGATCTCAGATTGTTCCTTAACAGGCAACAAGTCTTGTGAATACGATGTTTCATTTGAATGCTTCCACTGTGTACCCACTCCTAATTTTTTTCCACGTTGCGACAATAGCCAATCGGCCAATTTAAGATATCTCTTCTCTTTAGTTACCCGATAGAGTTTTACCAAAGCCAGTTCCAACTCCTGATGTCCAGTTACCCAATTTCGTTTACCCGGACCAAAAGTTGCATCAAAGTGATCTGCCCAGCGTGTGGCAACATCAAGAAATTTTCTTTTTTGTGTAGCCTCTGCATAAGCAATGGCTGCTTCGATCATATGTCCTCCACAATAGTCCTCATGCCAATCCATATCGGTCCACCGCTTATCCAACCCTGTAAGCGTATAATACGTATTTAAATACCCATCAGACTGTTGAGCGGCAGCGATCTTGTCTATCCATTCATCCGCTTTTTTCTCAAGTTCCTTATTCCCTGTCATTTTGATTGCATAGGCCATCGCTTCGATCGCCTTATATACATCCGAATCATCATAAAATACCCCTTCATGCTGCTCACCTTTGTTTCTGGCTGCCTTTTCAAAGTTTCTTATACGACCTGTATTTTGCTCTGTTTGATAGATACATGCAGCCAGTGTTACAGAAGATACCTTATCGATCTTGGGTTTCCAGAAGTTGTCGTTGATCACCACTTTTGAAAAATTAACTGGAGAGATCTTAAGTTTTGCATCCTGGGAAATCAATTCACCAAGGGCCACAAACAGGATGAAGAGTGTAGATCTGAATTTTAGCATCATAAAATGATCTGTTTAAGATGTTTAACGTATAAAAACACTAACTGACGCCAGCTGACATGAGTTTGATGAATATTATGGTTTTGGGCAGGATCCTCACCTTGTATGGTGGAAAATCAACAGAATACAATTTAATTAAAATGAACGAATTTAGTAGTTGAAACCCTGCAATATGGAAACTTACGGAAAGATCCTTCTCATCGCAATGCCTGTATTTTTGATGTTGGTATTATTTGAAAAATGGTATGGCTGGCGTATGGGCAAAGATACTGTGGTGGTGATGGACATGATATCCTCACTCTCATCAGGTGTCACCAATGTAACCAAGGATGTACTTGGCCTCAGCGTTGCCATCATCAGCTATGGATGGATGGTTGAACACATGTCGCTGATCCAATTAAATTCCGGTATTATAGTCTATGTGATCTCCTTTCTTGCACTCGACTTCGCAGGATATTGGATCCACAGGATCCAGCATACAACAAACATATTCTGGAATGCACACATCATTCACCACAGCAGCGAAGAATTCAATTTAGCGTGTGCACTCAGACAGAGTATTTCAGTATTCTTCAAACTATTTACGTTCTTTCTCATTCCTGCTGCATTGCTGGGCGTTCCACGGGAAGTTATTGCGGTTGTTGCACCATTGCATCTGTTCATTCAATTCTGGTATCACACCCAGCATATTGGCAAAATGGGTTTCCTGGAAAAAATCATCGTTACACCTTCACACCATCGTGTACACCATGCCATCAATCCTTTATACATCGACAAGAATTATTCACAGGTATTCATCATTTGGGATAAGTTGTTTGGTACTTTTCAGGAAGAAAGAGATGATGTTCCTCCCGTTTACGGGATCACCATACCTGTAGCAACATGGAATCCAGTTAAGATCAACTTCAAACATCTTTTACAGTTGTTCCATGATGCATGGAGAACAAAGAGCTGGAAGGATAAATTCAGAATATGGTTCATGCCCACAGGATGGCGACCTGATGACGTTGGTGCTAAATACCCGTTAAGTAAGATTGAAAATGTTTTTCAATTTGATAAATACAATCCCAAGTCAAGTCCCGGACTAAGAACATGGTCGCTGACCCAGTTGCTTTTCCTGTTGTCATTCATCTCTTATTTATTTGCGAATCTTGCTCAGATCGGCAGTCCTGGTATTTTTTACTACGGGTTCTTCATTTTCGTATACATCTATGCAATGACAGATCTAATGGATAGGAACAGATCAGCTATTGTGGGCGAGGTAATCAAATGCCTGAGCGGATTCTATCTGATCAATCTTTCAGGAGGATGGTTTGGTGCCGAAATAAGTTATCCAGCTGTGCCTTACATAATTGGTGCTTACCTGGTTCTTTCCTTGATCATCACTTTCTACTTTACGTATAAACACTACAGTGAGGATAGGCAAACGATTATCATGAGCAAAGGCTGAGGTTGAGTGACAGAACAAGCACTTATATCAAGAATAAGATCGGGGGATGAACAAGCTTTTAAGGAGCTGGTGATATCCAAACAAACCCTGGTGTACAACACAGTATTGGGTTTACTCCAAAATGTGGAAGATGCAGAGGACGTAACCCAGGAGGTATTCATTAAAGTATTTGAGTCCATTCACCAATTCAAAGGAGAGTCTGCCCTATCTACATGGATCTACAGGGTGGCGGTAACAACAGCCTTGGAATTCATCCGAGCAAAAAAAAGAAAGAAACGATTTGGCTTCATGCAGCCCATTTTAGGAGGCGAGGATGAGACAACGATTGAAATACCTGACTTTCATCATCCCGGTGTTTCCCTGGACAACAAGGAAAAGGCGGCCTTGCTCTTTGCATCGATAAAAAAACTGCCTGACAATCAACAGGTTGCATTTGTTCTAAATAAATTAGAGGGATTAAGCTACAAGGAGATTGCCGAAATAATGAAGACAAGTATATCCGCGGTGGAATCCCTGTTGCATAGGGCAAAGACAAATCTAAAAGAGATTTTAAAAAACTTGTATAACTTGAATGAGTAGCGCAATAAATTTGTTTAATAATCATCTATTCTAAGGATAAGGCAGCACATGAAGAAAAAATACTCTACTGAAGAAATTCTCAACAGCCTTGATGGCGCCTCAAAAGCAGAGCCATCCCCATTCTTGTATACACGAATTCAATCCAGGTTGAATGATGAAAATAAATCACCCGATTCTATCGTTCTAAGATTCCTAACCCGTCCTTCAGTTGCATTGGCCATAGCAATGATGTTCGTTCTCATCAATGGGTTTATATTGGCAGGCAAGATCAAGGGAAAAGGGAATACAGAAGAAAGTAATCAGCCACTTGCAGTTGAATACGTACAGCATGTTGTGAATCCATATGAAACAAACGAAACTCCTGAATGAGCCAAAAAAAGTATACATGGATGTTGTTTCTGATCATAGTTTTGTTGATCAGTAACGTTGTTTTAGCGTTCTTTCTTTTTATTGATGATAACGCAGGCAAAAAAGATGAAAAAAGAAAGGAAGACTATGCTATGAAAGTATACAAGGAGATTGGATTAACGCCAACGCAGATCGATACGTTTAAGATCAGGAAAGAAGAGTTCTTCAAGAATATGAAGCCATTGTGGAATGAAATAAAAATGCTGAAAGACAGCCTTTACAAGAACATGGAAAAAGGAAATTCCGACAGCCTTTCAATTGAAATGATCAATAGAAT
>JBKCFW010000041.1:0-2736 GCA_046303675.1 bacterium | reverse complement strand
TGGTCCGAAAAGAAAGACCAGCGACAAGCTCCAAGTATTTGAAAGTGGTATCGAACAATTCGGTAACGCCCGTCAGCCAATGGCCATTAAATATTTTCTGGTAGCGATCCTTTTTGTGTTGTTCGACGTGGAAGTCATTTTCTTCTATCCCTATGCGGTGAATTTTCGCGGACTGGGTTGGGATGGATTTTTGGCGGTGCTGATGTTTGTCACTTTTTTCCTAGTCGGCTTCATATATATCATCCGAAAAGGAGCCTTACATTGGGAAGACTAAACGTAAAACTACATGCCTGAAGACAACAACATCCTCAGGCATTTGTTATTTATAAAAATTGTTTGTTATGGCACGTCCTGTAAGATTTAATCTGTTTCAAAAGGACATTTCCGATAAAGGGATCAACCAGATCGAGCTGCCTGAAGGTCATATGGGTGAGGGCTTTTATGCGACTTCATTTGATAAGGTGGTTGGACTGGCACGTAAGAATTCCATTTGGCCTCTTCCTTTCGCCACTTCATGCTGCGGAATTGAATTCATGGCCACCATGGGCTCTCACTATGACCTCTCTCGTTTTGGGTCAGAGCGTGTGGGATTTTCTCCACGTCAGTGTGATCTGCTCATGGTGATGGGAACGATTGCAAAGAAGATGGGACCGGTTGTGCGTCAGGTCTATCTGCAAATGGCAGAACCACGTTGGGTGATCGCGGTTGGTGCCTGTGCATCCAGCGGCGGAATTTTTGATACCTATTCCGTACTTCAGGGAATAGATCAGGTAGTTCCGGTAGATGTATATGTACCAGGATGCCCTCCTCGTCCGGAGGCCATCATCGACGGCGTGCTGAGGATCCAGGATCTTGTGCACAACGAATCTCTCAGAAGAAGAAACGGCGAACAATACAAAGCATTGCTTGAAGGGTATGGTATACAATAATACCGTACGCATAAACACATACACATGTCACTGACCCACGATATCATCAAAGAAAAACTGACAGCACAATTTGGCGACAAATTGATTGCCTGGGAGGAGTCCTATGGCATGCTAACAGTTACCGTGCAGAACGATCATAACCTCAAGGTGCTTACTTTTTTGAATGATGATCCGCAACTCGGTTTTCAATTCCTGACTGATCTCACCGGTGTTCATTACCCCGACAGAAAAGGAGAGGAGATCGCAGTGGTATATCATCTCCACAACCTCGTTGAAAATGTGCGATTGAGGGTTAAAGTATATGCGCCAATTGAAAAGCCGGATGTCTTCACTGCAACCGGATTGTTCAGTGGCGCCAATTGGATGGAGCGTGAGACCTATGATTTTTACGGTGTGAATTTCATCGGACATCCGGATCTGAGAAGGGTATTGAATGTGGACGAGATGGATTATTTCCCGATGAGAAAAGAATATCCGTTGGAAGACCAGACAAGAATTGATAAGGATGATGAAATGTTTGGCAGATAAACACAACTACAATTATGCCTGAACAAGTCAATATAGAATGACCGGAGGGTTCTATAGAAACGCACACGACCAGACTGAATCTTGGTCCAACGCATCCTGCTACACACGGCGTATTTCAGAACATCCTTGAAATGGATGGTGAGCGCATCATCAAAGCGGAATCTACTGTCGGCTACATCCACCGTGCTTTCGAAAAAATTGCTGAACGCAGACCGCTGTATCAGATCACCACATTGACGGATAGAATGAACTATTGTTCTTCTCCGCTCAACAACATGGGCTGGCACCTGACTTGTGAAAAACTGCTAAGTGTTAAAACGCCGAAGCGTGTTGACTATCTGCGTATCATCATCATGGAACTTTCCCGCATCTCCGATCACCTCATTTGTAACTCTATTGTAGGTGTTGATGCCGGAGCGTACACAGGATTTTTGTATGTGATGCAATATCGTGAGTTGATCTACGAGATCTATGAAGAGATCTGTGGCTCGCGTTTAACAACCAACATGGGAAGGATAGGTGGCTTTGAAAGAAATTTCAATCAGACGGCTTTCACAAAAATTGAAAAGTTCCTTGAGGAGTTTCCTAAAGTATGGAAGGAGTTTGAAGACCTCTTCAGCAGAAACAGGATCTTCATTGAGCGTACAAAAGGAACTGGTGCGATCTCTGCTGAACGTGCATTGAATTACGGTTTCACTGGTCCGAACCTTCGCGCAGCAGGTGTTGACTATGATGTACGTGTTCACTCGCCGTATTCATCATACGAAGATTTTGATTTTATTATACCGGTAGGTACAACCGGAGATAACTATGATCGTTTCCAAGTGCGAAACGAAGAGATCTGGCAATCACTCAGTCTGATTCGCCAGGCCTATCAAAAAGTTCAGGAATTCAAAGGTGCTGAAGCAGATGTGTATCATGCTGATGCTCCGGAATATTATCTTCCTGAAAAAGCAGAAGTCTATACCAAGATGGAAGCGTTGATCTATCACTTTAAAATTGTGATGGGTGAAATTGAAATGCCGGTTGGTGAGGTCTACAACAGTATTGAAGGAGGTAATGGTGAACTTGGCTTCTACCTCATCAGTGATGGCGGAAGGACGCCTTACAGGCTGCATTTCCGCAGACCTTGTTTCATTTATTATCAAGCCTATGCTGAGATCGTTAAGGACACCATGCTCAGTGATGCCATCATCACCATGAGTAGTCTTAACCTGATCGCAGGAGAAATGGATGCATAAAACAAAAGAGATGGTGAAGTTTTCAGATGATAAATTAA
>JBKCFW010000040.1:0-12268 GCA_046303675.1 bacterium | reverse complement strand
AAACTTCGTAGTAGAATGAATGACAAAATCAATGCCATGTGCAAAGGGCTGCTGCAAGTACGGTGTTGCAAACGTATTGTCGCATGCCGTTATCTTTCTATATTTCTTCGCCAACACAGCCAACGCTTTCAAGTCCACACACTGCAACGTAGGATTGGCGGGCGTTTCCAAATAAATCATTCGAATGGCTGAATCTTCTTTCAAGTATTTCTCTGCCAATTCCAAAGGCTCCAACAGCGATTTCAAATAATCCTGCGTGCCACTGTACAACGAAAAATGCGTAAGTACTTTATCTCCTTTTTTCAATGCAGCTATGAACAAGGAACTGATCGCTGCCATGCCGGATGCATGCAAAATAGCTTTTGCTTCGAGAGGTGCTCCATTCTTCTCGATCCTGAATGTCTCCATCGCTGCGATCTTCTCTTCCGCTTCATTCATGGTCGGATTTCCCCAACGTGAATAAATGTATCCTTCTTCTTGTCCGGAGAATCTTCTCGCTCCCTGCTCTGCTTCATCATACACATAGGTAGATGAGGCATAGATGGGTGTGAGATGGGCATACATGGGATCAGGATGCTGACCGGCGTGAATCGCCAGGGAAGAAAAACCCTTAAACTTTTTTTTATTGCCGGCCATAAGTAGAAATTTATTGTGAATCGATGAACCACTTCACCCATGTCGCTCCCCAGGTGAATCCACCGCCAAATGCAGCAAGGACAATGTTATCACCTTTCTTGATCTTATCCTGGAAGTCCCACAAACAAAGCGGAATAGTCGCTGCCGTAGTATTCCCATAACGATGAATATTCATCAACACTTTTTCATCAGGCAATCCCATTCTTCTTGCGGTAGCGTCAATGATGCGCTTGTTTGCCTGATGTGGCACCAACCATGCAACGTCATCCGCAGAGAGGTTGTTGCGCTCTATCAGTTCATAGCTCACATCCGCCATCCCTGTAACAGCAAATTTGAAAACGGGTTGACCGTCTTGAAAAATATAATGCTGTTTGTTTGCAACTGTTTCAGCAGAAGATGGATTGAGAGAACCCCCTGCTTTCATATTAAGGTATTTTCCACCGCTGCCATCGCTTTTTAAAATACTGTCCAATACCCCATAACCTTCATGGTTTGGCTCGAGCAATACAGCTCCTGCGCCATCTCCAAATAGAATGCAGGTAGTTCTGTCGGTGTAATCAACGATCGAACTCATTTTGTCCGCACCAACAACAACCACTTTTTTATACCTGCCACTCTCTATCAGTGATGCACCCGTGGTGAGTCCGTATAAAAAACCCGAGCAAGCGGCCAGAATATCAAAGCCCCAGGCATTCTTTATTCCGAGCTTATCGCAACTTACATTGGCAGTACTTGGAAAGAACATGTCAGGTGTTACGGTGGCAACGATCAGACAATCAATGTCATTCGGATCAATTCCCCTCTGGTCACACAAGGCCCTAACCGCAGGAACTACCAGATCAGACGTAGCCATTCCATCCCCTCTTAAAATATGCCTTTCCTCAATTCCTGTTCTTGTTTTGATCCATTCATCATTGGTATCAACCATCTTCTCCAGGTCAGCATTCGTGAGTTTATCCTCCGGTACATAGCCACCCACGGCGGTGATGGCTGCAGTTATCTTTTGCATATCAACACTTTGGACTGCAAAGATAAGGAAAGGTATGTTTAGGCAGTTTACTGGGCACTTGTTGAAGCTACTGAGTGATAAGATGAACAACGATATGCTTGCTGTAAGTGTACGCTAAACCTTAACAGGCTTAACATTATTTATTATCTTCGTGAAAGAATTTTTTTACATGATCGCCAGTCTGACCGGTAACTTCACCCTTAAAACACCCTCCTACATCCATGTGGATGTGCAAGGTGTTGGATATGAGGTGCAGATCAGTCTGAATACCTTTTCCAGGATACAGGACTTGAAGCATGGAACGGTGTTGACCCATTTACAGATCAAGGAAGACGGACACACGTTGTTTGGCTTTGCTGAACTCGCCGAAAAAGAGCTTTTTGTACAATTGATCAATGTAAATGGTGTGGGTGCATCAACAGCAAGAATGATGCTTTCATCCATGCAACCACAGGAACTCAGAAATGCTATTGCTTCAGGCAATGCAGTGGCTCTTGAAAAGATCAAAGGGATTGGAAGAAAATCTGCTGAGCGGATCATCCTTGAACTGCGTGACAAGATGGTAAAATCCGGACAAGGGATTGCAGCTACAGGCTTTGCTCAGCATAGCATAGATGATGATGCCCTCAATGCGTTGATCGCACTCGGCATACAAAAAAATACTGCGGAATCAGCACTGAAAAAAGTACGTGCTGCTTCCCCTGAAGACAACTCACTTGAATCACTCATCAAAAAATCACTTCAGTTTATTTGATTAGAACTCTACTCCAACAAATCTTATCGAATTCTTGAGAACGTTATCATCCAAGATAACAATATTGACATTTTTACTATTCTCGTTTGCATGGATGCAGACAAGTGCATCTGTGCGTCCACTCATCACCATCGTGCAACAGGATACCATTCCAGCAGTTGACACGCTGCGTTATCCCATACAAGACAGAAGAGGAGATAAATACTCCGTCAGCAAAAGAAATCCTTTTGACCTTAATGATCCATCTAACATCAGTGACTCCATCAGCTATGATCCAAAAACAAAAGAATACTATATCATTGAAAAAATTGGTGGAAGCTATTTCAGAAAACCAACATCCCTGAGCTTTGATGAGTTCATGCGCCTGCAAGCAAGAAGAGCTGAGAGAGAATATTTTCAAAAGCGCGCCAACACCAGCAGTCTCATTAACAGAAAATTGGTCAAGCCCAAAATGAACATGGGTGAAGACCTCTTCAACAGGTTGTTCGGGAATGGGAAAATTGATATCAAACCTCAGGGTGAAGTAACGATTACTGCCGGGTATCAGGGACAGAACATTAAAAACCCAACCCTGCCGGAAAGGGCCAGAAGAAATGGTGGACTTGATTTTGACATGGCTGCCAACCTCAATGTATTGGGCAACATCGGCGATAAAATGAAATTCCCGATCAGCTACAATACCTTATCAACGTTCGATTTTGAGAACCAGCTAAAGCTTGATTACACCGGAGGTGCTGAAGACATCTTCAAAAAGATCGAAGTAGGTAATACAACCTTTGCATCAAAAGGAACGCTCATACCCGGTGCGCAACAACTGTTCGGAGTGAAAACACAATTGCAGTTTGGTAAACTGTGGGTGTCCACCGTTTTTGCCAATCAACGTTCACAACGACAATCAGCCGGATTCAAAGGTGGGTCCAGCACGACGCCTTTTGAGATAAAAGCTGATGAGTACGAAGAAAACAGACACTTTCTCCTGGCACAACACTTCAGGAGAGATTACAACAAGGCAATGAAAAATCTGCCCATCATTAATTCACAGGTGCAACTCCTGCGGCTTGAAGTATGGGTGACGAATAGAATGGGCGCAACCACCAATGCAAGGGATGTAGTGGGATTGATGGACCTTGCTGAAGATAAACCTTATCAGCAACCGCCTATCATCAACCCAAGACCAGGCGTTACGCTTCCATCAAATGGAACAAACGATCTATATTCAAAAGTGATCAGTAACCCGAGCAGCAGGAATCCTTCACAGATCGTCAACCACTTGAATAGTCTGGGACTTCTTCCTGTACGTGATTTTGAAAAAACATTCGCCAGAAAACTTGATTCATCGCAATACTATTTCAACAGACAACTCGGGTTCATCTCACTCAATGTAACGCTTCAACCTGATGAAGTTTTGGCTGTTGCGTATCAATACACCGTCAATGGCAGGGTGTATCAAGTGGGTGAATTCGCTCAGGATATTCCAGTTGATACTGCCAGTGGTGTTCAAAATGTGCTGTTCCTCAAATTATTGAAAGGAACTTCACAACGCACTGCATTGCCTATGTGGGACCTGATGATGAAAAATATCTATCCCGTTGGGTATGGTCAACTTGAGCGACAAGACTTTCAATTCAATGTATTGTATCAAGAACCCGGAGGTGGTGAAAAAAGATATATCCCGGAAGGTGACCAGGCGGGTGTTCCATTGATCACACTCCTGAACCTTGACCGACTCAACAATCAGAATGACCCGCAACCGGATGGTGTATTCGACTTCGTGGAAGGATATACCGTGAACTCAAATCAGAGCAGGGTCATCTTCCCTGTACTTGAACCCTTCGGACGTGACCTTGAATATGCCTTCACAAGCGACCCTTCACTAAGGGAAAAATATCTTTTCTATCCCTTGTATGATACCATCAAAGCGATCGCACAAACCTATGCGAACCTGAACAGGTTCATCATGAAAGGAACATCAAAGTCGTCCGGAGGATCAACAGGTGAAATATCCTTGAACGCATTCAACATCCCACAAGGGTCGGTGACAGTTACCGCAGGCGGACAAACCCTGCAGGAGAATGTTGATTATACCATCGATTATCTGTCGGGCACATTGCGGATCATCAACAGTGCCATCACCCAATCCGGCTTGCCGGTGAATGTTCAATTTGAAAACAACGCCACCTTCGGCGTGCAACAACGAACCTACATGGGGTTACGTTGGGACTATCTCTTCAACGAAAAGTTTTCTATAGGTGGAAGCATGGTCAGGTTGAGCGAACGTCCGTTCTTCACAAAAATGGAATACGGATCCGATCCTATCCGCAACAGCATGACGGGATTGGACCTAACATACAATACGGAGCTGCCAAGGTTGAACAAGTGGTTGAGCAAACTGCCTTTCTATGAACCCACGGGCACATCAAGCATCAGTGTTTCAGCAGAAGCAGCAAAAATGACGCCAGGTCACGCACCACAGATCGGAAAAGGCGGTGCCGGACTCATATACCTGGATGATTTTGAAGGCACAAAAGCCAGCATTGACCTGCGTTTCCCAATTGTAAGCTGGACACTGGCTTCGACACCATTTGGTGCAACTGATAAATTTGGAAACATAAAATTCCCCGAGGCATCAGCCTTTGACAATATCAACTATGGCAAGAACAGAGCAAAGCTTGCCTGGTATAATATTGAGCCGATCCTCCAGGAAAAAAGAAATCAAAATAATCCTGTTCGAAATGACATCGCTCAATTATCAGATCCACGTGTAAGAAGCGTTGGACAACAAGAGATATTTCCAAGAAGAACGCCAGACTTCGGCCAAAGTCAGCTTGTTACATTCGACCTCGCTTATTATCCCAAAGAAAGAGGACACTACAATTACGACGCTCAAAATATTGAGTCAGATGGTAAACTGAAAAATCCAAAAGATCGATGGGGTGGTATCATGAGGGGACTTGATCAAACTGATTTTGAAACCGCCAATATTGAATTCATCGAATTCTGGGTGCTTGATCCATTCATCAAAAACACAAATCCTAACGGAGGATCACTCTACTTCAATCTTGGAAATATTTCTGAAGACATCCTCAAGGATTCAAGAAGGTTTTACGAAAATGGGTTGCCCACGCCTACCATACCATCAATCACGACAACCTCCAATTGGGGTAACACTCCATTGAACCCGATACAAGTTACACAAGGATTCAGCAATACGCCATCAGACAGGCCCTATCAGGATGTGGGTTTGGATGGACTTTCTGATTCAGGGGAAACTCAACTCAGGAGTGGGTACCTCAGTGAATTGGCCTCCAGATATGGAACCAATTCAACAGCATATCAAAAAGCTGCAGTAGACCCCTCTTCAGACAATTTCAAATACTATCGTGATGAAACGTATGATGCTGAAAATGCAGGCATTCTCACACGTTACAAAAATTTTAATAACCCACAGGGAAATTCACCCGTTGCTAAAGCAGGTGCACAATTCGCTTCTGCTTTCACACTCTACCCGGATGGGGAAGATCTTAACCGCGACAACACCTTAAATGAAGCAGAGGAATATTTTCAATACCGCATCGACATAAAGCCAGCAGGCAATCCGATCATGCAGGTTGGTCAGAATTTTATTGCAGATAAAAAAACGGTGAATGTTACACTTGCTGATGGAACGAAAGAAGATCAGATCTGGTATCAGTTCAGGGTGCCTATAGCAGCATATGAAAATAAAGTTGGCGAGATCCCAGACTTCAAATCAATCAGATTTTTCAGAATGTTCCTTACCGACTTTGAGGATTCAACCGTGTTGCGTTTTGCCAAACTCGATCTTGTTCGCAACAACTGGAGAAGATTTGCGTACGAGATAGATACTACAGGAGCATATAAACCGATAGACCTGGCAAACAGCAGTACACTCTTTAATGTGTCGGCAGTCAACATCGAAGAAAACGACCGCAGAAATCCGATACCCTACAGAATTCCACCAGGTATTGAGCGCGTTCAAACCTTAAGCAACGGCGGCATCAATATCCTGCAAAATGAGCAATCGCTCAGCATGAATGTCATCAACCTTCAGGAAGGAGATGGCAGGGCTGTATTCAAATCATTCAATCATGACCTGCGTCAGTATGGCCGCATTTCCATGTTCTATCATGCAGAGAGTTTACCGGAGTATACAAAATTGAATGATGGTGAAGTGTATGCAGTCTTGCGTATTGGAAATGATTACATCAACAACTATTATGAAATAAAATACCCGCTGAAGATCACCCCTTTTGGCACAACAGATGAAAGAGTGATCTGGCCGGAGGAGAATGAATTGGATTTCGAACTGGAGGAGTTGGTAAAACTTAAAAACGAAAGAAATTTAAACACCAACAATACAACAGCGATCTACCGAAAGACGATCAATGGGAAAATATTTTCCATCATGGGTAATCCAAACCTCGGTGAAGTGCGCGGAATATTGGCGGGCATTGAGAATGCAAAAGATCCAACCGGAGGAAGGCCTGTGAACGTAGAGGCGTGGATCAATGAGTTAAGGTTGTCGGGATTAAATGAAAAAGGCGGTTGGGCGGCTGTCGGACAAATGAATTTGCAACTTGCAGATCTTGGAAGTATTTCTATGTCAACCAACATCCATACCATTGGATTTGGTCAGCTTGAACAGCGTGTTAACGACCGGTATCGTGACGACTATAAGCAATTTGACTTCTCAACAAACCTTCAGCTGGGCAAACTTCTTCCGAAAAAACTTGGATTAGAGATCCCGTTCTTCGCCAACATATCTCAGATGATCAGCGCACCAGAATTTGATCCATATGACAAGGACATCAAATTACGGGATAAGTTGGAGCTGTACCGAGACAGAAGAGATTCGATCAGAAGAGAGTCGGTAGATTTCACCGGAATCAAAACATTCAACTTCACCAATGTTCGGTTCACTCCAAAAAATGATAAAAAAATCAGGTTATGGAGTATCTCCAACTTTGACTTCAGTTATTCTGTCACCCAAACGAATCAGCGAAACCCGTTGATCGAAAGAAATCAGGTGAATAAATCACAAGGTGGCATTGGATACAACTACAACGCCCAACCGAAATATATCGAGCCATTCAAGAAATTGATCAAGACCAAAACACCATGGCTTGATTTTATAAAGAACGTAAACTTCAATCCACTTCCTTCACTCATTGGAGTAAGGCTGGATACAAGGCGACAATTCGGAGCGATCCGTCCACGAAATGTTGGTGGAGGAAAATTCAAGATCCCTGAAACTTATGACAAATATTTTATCATCGACAGAAATTACAACATGCGTTGGGACCTCACCCGCTCATTGAACGTTGATTTCAAAGCCGTTAATAATTCAAGAGTGGACGAGCCAATTGGCAGAATTGATTCAAGAGAAAAAATGGACTCCCTTAGAAGAAACTTTTTCAAAGGAGGTCGAAATACAATGTACACTCAGAATGCTGATATTACTTATAATATACCGACATCAGGTATTCCTATATTAGATTGGACTACTGTTAATCTTGCCTACAGAACAACATACAACTGGGTAGGTGCATCAAGACTTGCGGTCAATCTTGGAAATACCATACAAAACAGTAATCAGATCGGAGGGACTGCAGAATTTAATTTTACACAGCTGTATAACAAATCAAGATTATTAAGAGCTGCTGACCAGATCGTGCCCAAAGATGAAGTTGTCAGAGAGAAAAAATTAAAAAAGAAAAAGGATAAAAAAGAAGAAACAGAGGAAGAGAAAAAATCTGTCCCCACCCCAACACCAACAATAAAAAGAGCTTCGCTTAACATTGATCCTATGGGCGACAAGATCACCATGATCAACCCAGGTGGCGTAGTACCTGGAACGATGGAATACAACAATAAACGACCGGATTTTGTCCCTGCAACGGCTGCTATTCCATCAGATATTGAGCAAGCTTCATCAAAAAAACAACAAACTGAGAAAGATAAAAAAGAAAGTGTTGTTAAGGGTGAAAAAAACAAGAAGAGAAAACCTGCTGAAGTAGAGAAGCTTGTCAGACAAAGAGAAGCAATAGAACTAAACCGAATTGAAAAAGCGCTTGTCAAGACACTTACTGCAGTAAAGAGAATAGGTGCAACCTATAACGAGGGTGGATCAACATTTCTGCCAGGATATACCGACAGTACCAAGTTCCTCGGACAAAACTGGAGAAGCATGGCACCTGGAATTGATTTCATCATGGGTAAGCAACCGAATCAAGCATGGCTACAAGACATTGCACAAAAAGGCCTCATCACGAGGGACCCTATGCTCAACAACTTATTTGTACAGAATTATGATCAGAAATTGAACTTAACTGCACAGGTGGAGCCACTCAGAGATTTTCTTGTTGATCTAAATCTGGATAAGAGCATCAGTAAAAACTTTTCTACCTTGTTTAAAGACACCGTCGGTACCGGTCAATTCAATGCATTGAGTGCCTATGGGGGTGGGGGATTTAGTATAAGTTTTATTTCTTTCCAGACTTTATTCGGCAAATTTGATCCAAATGTTACGAGCGAGACCTTCAAAAAGTTTGAAGGAAACAGGAAAATACTATCTGAAAGATTAGGTCAAAAAAATCCATATAGCCTAGGAGTTGGCAGTGACGGATATTACAAAGGGTATGGTCGATATGCACAGGATGTTCTTATCCCTTCATTTGTTGCAGCATACACAAACAAAGATCCAAATTCAGTTTCACTTATAGGTTCCGGAGGGACTGGCTCCGTCAAGACCAATCCGTTTAAAGGCTATCTGCCGAAACCAAACTGGAGGGTCACCTACAGCGGACTAAGTAGAATAGAATCGCTACAACAATACCTTTCGAACTTTACCCTAAGCCATGGCTATAACTCTACGTTGAGTATGAACAGCTTTAATACCGCACTGCTGTTTCAGGATACGTTGCTTTACGGTTTCCCATCTTTTATGGACAGTCTATCCGGCAACTTTATCCCATACTTTCTTGTTCCAAATCTCTTGATCTCTGAACAGTTTGCTCCACTTATAGGAATTGACTTTACTACGCCAAGTCAATGGTCCGGCAGGATTGAATATAGAAAATCAAGACAGCTGAGTTTAAGTCTGATCGATTTCCAACTCAGTGAGATCAGATCAACGGAGATCACGTTTGGAATGCGTTGGAGAAAGCGTGGAATGCCGTTGCCATTCAGGTTAAAGATCGGAAAAGATGAACCTGGTAGCAAAACCAGCAATGATGTGACTTTCGCGCTTGACTTCAGCATACGAGATGACATCAACTCAAATTCGCGTCTTGATCAGTCCAATGCATTCGCAACAGGTGGACAAAAAGTAATCAGCATTAGACCCACCATAGACTACGTGTTAAGCAACAGGATCAATTTACAACTCTACTTTGATCAAAGAAGAATGAATCCTTATATTTCCAATGCAGCTCCTTCTGTAAATACCAGAGGTGGATTGCAAGTCAGAATATCACTTGCCCAATAGAAAATTGCCTTTACAACACTGGATGCTGTCGATCCAATACAATTGAATTTAAGATCCTGATAGTTACTTATTCAAATAAAATGAATTGGCCTGAGCAGTGCAGGTCAACACGACACTATTGATACAAACATGTTCCGGAAGACTAGAACAATAATATACTGTATCTGCAACATCCTCAGCTTTTAGTGGATGATACCCTTCATAGACTGATTGTGCCATTTTCAGATCTCCTTTGAACCTTACATTAGAGAATTCAGTTTCAGCAGCCCCAGGATGAATGACAGTCACTTTGATATTGTGTTTAAGCAGATCAATGCGCATTGCTTGGCTTATTGCCTCTACTGAAAATTTAGTAGCGCAGTAAACATTGCCTCTCTCATAAACCTCTTTACCAGCAGTAGATCCTATATTAATAATATGCCCCTTGCCTCTTTTGATCAGTTTAGGAAGAAGTGCCTTCGATACATACAACAATCCTTTCACGTTTGTATCGATCATGGTCTCCCAGTCGTCGAGATCAGCGTCTTCAAAATAATCACGTCCCAGTGCAAGTCCCGCATTATTGACTAGCAGGTCTACATCATCCAAATACGCATCGCCTTCCAATGCATCAAACACTTGTTCACGGCTTTGCACATCAAATACCTTTACAACAACGGAAACACCATATTGCTCCTGTAAATCTTGTGCGAGTTTTTCAAGCAGATCTTTCCTTCTGCCTGTGATGATCAACTTGTCGCCTGCCGAGGCAAACTTTTCTGCTATTGCTTTTCCAAAACCTGAACTTGCACCTGTAATGAGAACTTTTTTCATAGTTGATTAAATACGTTACGTTGTAAGTTAAGCTGAATTTTGAATCTGATATCTTTGTCCTAAATAAAATTATGATTTGTTTTGGGAGAGATGATCGAGTATTTACTCCTATCTTCTATATTCAACATGATAAAACGAATGGTATTTAATACAGCCCTATGAAAAAACTTATAATAATTCTATTGTTTGCACTGGCCAACAGTACAGATGCTATTGGTCAAGTTCTAGAAAATGACTCAGCCCTCCAGTTGATCTCTCCTGTGAACTATCAGGTTTTTCAAAGATTCTCCGAAAAAAAAGGCACAATCAAGATTGAAGGTGCAATTAAAAAAGGGAAGATCACATCAGTTGAAATAAATTTTTATAAAAAGGGAGAGGCAACTGAATGGAAAAAAATAAATGCCACAATAACAGGCAGATCATTTAAATCAATATACACCACTGATGCCGGCGGATGGTATACGTTTGAAATTAGAGTTCTGAATAAAAATAAAATCATTGCAGCAACATCAGTAGAACATGTTGGGATAGGTGAGGTATTTGTAATTACCGGTCAGTCAAATTCAGCTAATCATGGCGAAGAAAAACAATATACCAGAACAAATCTGGTCAGTGCATTTAATGGAACATCCTGGCAATTATCCAATGATCCGCAACCCGGAGCAAGTGGCGATGGCGGAAGCTTTATACCTCCTTTTGCTGATGCAATTGCCAAGCAACAGAAAGTTCCAGTGGGAATAGTTGCTTGCGGAATCGGTGCAACCAGTGTTCGTGAATGGTTACCCAAAGGAACAAGATTTACGATCCCTCCCACCCTTACTGGGCGGGTGGAAAAGTTGCAGAATGGCGAATGGCAAAGCAAAGGTGAGGCATTTGATATGCTTGTAGACAAGATGAAGTACTTGGGGAAGTTTGGCTTCAGAGCTGTGCTTTGGCACCAGGGTGAATCAGATGCCAACCAACCAAAAGAAGCAAACAGCACGCTACCAGGAAATCTATATACCCAATACTTGACAAAACTCATAACCGAAAGTCAACAAGCAATCGGCTGGAAAGTACCTTGGTTCACTGCGATGGCAACCTATCATGTTCCCGGAGATGAATTTTCAACTGATATTCAGCAAGCCCAACGAGTCCTCTGGACTTCTGGTGTCGCGATGGAAGGGCCCAATACAGATGAGCTTAAAAGTGACATGAGAGATAACAATGGCAATGGGGTTCACTTCAGTGCTAAAGGATTAATTAAACATGCTGATTTATGGGTTGAAAAAGTTTCTCCATGGCTCAACAAAGAGCTGGAGCGTAAATCATTTTCAAAAGAGACCCCATTGTCCTCGCAACTATTTAATATTGATGGTCATGTCGGATTTGTGATTTTCCCGAAACAATTCAATCGCTCGAAACCTATTCCTTGGGTTTGGTATGCACCCACTTTGCCGGGATTGCCAGGCACAGAAGAACTGTGGATGTTTGAAGAAATTACCAATGCAGGTATTGCCATAGCAGGAGTTGATGTTGGAGAATCTTATGGAAGTCCAGATGGAAGAAAAAT
>JBKCFW010000039.1:0-13554 GCA_046303675.1 bacterium | reverse complement strand
TAAAATAAGAAGGTTTACTCCGCTTCATCGATTCCTTGCCCTGTGTTGTCATATGCTGATTGAATTTTAGTACCTTTTCCCTTTTTGCTTGAGGTATCAAAAATAGCAATTTTAAAGCGTTTGTGTATTTTTGCGCCACCCAGGCAGGGTTTAATTTTTGCAGATAGTATAAAGCAACACATGATGGAATACGGATTCAGGGATATTGAACGGAAATGGCAGGACGAATGGAAGAAAAAGAACACCTACAGGGTTGAGAATAATTCATCAAAACCCAAGTACTATGTGCTGGATATGTTCCCTTATCCCAGCGGTGCAGGTCTGCATGTGGGTCATCCACTAGGCTACATCGCCAGTGATATCTACAGCCGCTTTAAACGCCTTAAGGGATTCAATGTATTGCATCCGATGGGATACGATTCATTCGGACTACCCGCAGAACAATATGCAATAGAACATGGCATCGCTCCTGCAGTATCCACAGATCATAATATCAACACGTTCAGATCTCAGCTGGATAAAATAGGGTTTTGCTATGACTGGGATCGTGAAGTGCGAACATCTGATGAATCGTATTACAAATGGACACAATGGATCTTTTTGCAGTTGTTCGACAGCTGGTTCGATCGCAAGAGCCAAAAGGCCAGAAGAATCAGTGAACTGCTGAACATATTTTCCAGTGAAGGAAATATCAATACGCCTTGTCCAGGGGATAAGCATCTTCATTTCTCTGCTTCCGAATGGAAAGCATTCAACGAAAAACAACAGGCTGATGCAGTGATGCATTATCGTATTGCTTTCTGTGGCATCGGTGAGGTGAATTGGTGTGAAGCATTAGGCACCGTGCTTGCCAATGATGAAGTGATCAATGGGGTAAGTGAAAGAGGTGGACACCCTGTGGTGAAAAAGAAACTCAGACAATGGTATCTGCGCATCACTGAATATGCTGAACGGTTGCTTGCCGGACTGGATACCGTTGATTTTAGTGAGAGCATGAAAGACATGCAGACCAACTGGATCGGAAAGAGCTATGGCGCAGAGATCGATTTTGATCTGATCTCAGAAAACAAACTGGCTGAAGGTAAAAAGTTGAAAGTCTATACCACACGACCTGATACTATTTTTGGTGTTGACTTCATGGTCATCGCTCCAGAACATGAATTGGTGAAGCAGATCACATCTCCAGGTCAGGCTGCACAAGTAGGCGAATATCTTGACTATGTGAACAGCAGAAGTGAAAGAGAGCGAATGGCTGAGAAGAAGATCAGTGGCGTCTTCAGTGGCGCATATTGCAAACATCCATTTGAAGATCGTAATATCCCTGTATGGATCAGCGAATATGTTCTTTCCGGATATGGAACCGGTGCGATCATGGCCGTACCCTGTGGTGATGAGCGGGATTTCAAATTTGCGCAACACTTCAACATTCCTGTCACCAACATCATCGGTGCTCACTTTAATGGAACAGAAGCCAATCCTACCAAGGAAGCAACACTTGAAAACAGTGGTTTTCTGAATGGGTTGCTCATGTCAGCTGCTATCAAGATATCCATCGAAAAGATGGAAGAACTTGGAATCGGCAAAAGGCAAACAAACTATAAGATGCGGGATGCTGCATTCAGCCGACAGCGATATTGGGGTGAACCATTTCCCATTGTTTGGAAAAATGATATCGCCTATCCGCTTCCTGAATCTTCATTGCCTGTTACCCTTCCTCCGATGACAGACCTGAAGCCTGGTCCGGATGCACAAGGTCCGTTGGCCAATCTGCCGGAATGGACAACCTTTGATGGTGGAACAAGAGAGGTAAATACGATGCCAGGCTACGCCGGAAGCAGTTGGTATTTTTTAAGGTACATGGACCCAAAGAATTTACAGGAGTTTTGCAGCAGGGAGGCGAGTGATTATTGGGGACAGGTTGATCTGTATATAGGTGGAACTGAACATGCAGTTGGACATCTTTTGTATAGCAGGATGTGGACGAAAGCATTGTTTGATCTTGGTTATATCGGATTTGATGAGCCGTTCAAACGATTGGTCAATCAAGGCAAGATTGGAGGAGATTCAAGGTTGGTATACAGGATCAGGGGAACAAAGCAATTTGTTTCTGCAGGATTGAAAGATAAACACGAGACAGATGAGATCCATGTTGATGTCGCTCTAGTTGATGGGTTTGAATTGGATATGGAAGGTTTCAGAAAATGGAAACCTGACTTTGCAGATGCCACTTTTATCACAGAGGATGGTATTTATAAATGTGGCAGCAGACTCGAGAAGATGAGTAAACGATACTTCAATGTGGTGAACCCGGATGATATTGTTGAGAAGTATGGTGCAGACACATTCAGGATGTATGAAATGTTCCTGGGTCCGGTGGAACAGGATAAACCCTGGGACACAAAGGGAATCGAAGGTGTTCACCGCTTCATCAAAAAATTATGGCGATTGTTCTATGATGCTGAAAAGGGTTCGGTATTAACAGATGCACAAGCGACAGATGCAGCTTGGAAAGTATTCTATAAGATGTTGAAAAAAGTTGAAGAAGACACTTCAAGATTTTCATTCAATACTGCAGTCAGCTCATTCATGATCGGAGTCAATGATTTAACTGATTTGAACTGTCATTCAAAAGATCTGCTATCGAAACTCCTCATAGTTCTTGCGCCCTATGCGCCTCACATCAGTGAAGAATTGTGGTGTGCAGCTGGCAATGAAGGGTCAGTACTTGATGCATCTTACCCTTCAGTAGAAGAAAAATACCTTGTAGAAACTTCGAAAGAATATCCCATCGCCATCAATGGTAAAACTAGAACCACCATGCAGATCGATATCAATCTTGATCAGCATCAGGTTGAACAGCTTGTCATGGCCGATCCCACGGTGATGAAATGGCTGGAAGGCAAGGCTCCCAAGAAGATCATCTATGTAAAAAACAAGATGATCAATGTCGTGATCTAGTATCATCACATGATCTTTTAGCGGTTTTGAAGTAGTAAAACACCGAAAATGTTCGGATAATTCTATATTTCAGTTGATATTCAAACTGTTGTAAGTGGAGTAAACATTATAGGTTATTTATGATTCATTCATGTATTTTTACTTTTCATGAATCCACATCTCGATCCATCAGATAAGACCAACAATATCGTTGAGTCTGAATTTGAGAACACCATCAGACCTTCCAGTTTAGAGGACTTCTCAGGACAGCCTGGGATCATCGAAAACCTGAAAATATTCATCAAGGCTGCTCAAATGCGGTCTGAGTCTCTTGATCATGTACTTTTTCATGGCCCTCCCGGCTTGGGAAAAACAACCTTATCAAGGATCGTAGCCAGGGAAATGGGGGTGAATATCAAGGAGACGTCCGGACCGGTCATTGAAAAGCCTGCAGATCTTGCTGGGCTGCTCACCAGCCTTGAAGCCAACGATGTGCTTTTTATCGACGAGATACACCGTTTAAGCAATGTAGTTGAAGAGTATTTGTATTCAGCGATGGAAGACTACAAGATCGATATCATGATCGATAGCGGTCCGAGTGCTAAAACCATCCAGATCAATCTGAATCCATTTACGCTCATTGGTGCCACCACCAGAAGCGGATTACTCACTGCGCCATTGCTTTCAAGGTTTGCTATCAAGTCGCGTCTTGAATATTATTCCAATGAAGTGCTTGAACGCATCATCATTAGATCTGCCGGTATACTTCAAACAAAGATCACTTCTGACTCTGCAAAAGAAATTTCAAGACGCAGTCGTGCTACCCCACGTATCGCCAATGGTCTCTTGAAAAGGGTGCGTGATTTCGCGCAGGTGCTGGGCGATGGAACCATCACACTGGATGTCACACGACATGCTTTAAAAGCGTTGAATGTTGATGAACATGGACTTGATGAAATGGACAACAGGATACTGTCAACGATCATCGATAAATTCAAGGGTGGACCTGTTGGATTGGGTACGATCGCAACAGCAGTGGGTGAGGAAGCAGGAACCATCGAGGATGTCTATGAACCTTTTTTGATACAGGAAGGATTTCTTCAACGCACTGCTAGAGGAAGAGAGGTGACAGCCAGAGCCTATGAGCATTTAGGCAGATCCTTCAGTTCACCCGGAGAGAATCTTTTATTTTAATCTTCAAGCTAGAGAGAATGTTCATCGAATTCATCAATCAGCTTCTCTTACTCAATACACATAAGTCGATACTCCCTGTTTGGCTTGAAATTGTGTTATTTTTTCTATTGACCGCACTGAGTTTTTATGTTGCCTGGTTGTTGCTCATCAGAAAATTCTCAAAAAAAATATTGCAGCAACAAGAAGCATTTGAAAGAAGATCAATGTTGGAGAAGGAACGGATGAGGGTTGCGATGGATCTTCATGATGATATCGGGGCAAGCCTGACAGCACTGACATTGCTTACTTCAATACTGAGTGATGTTGAAATTGAGGAAAGTGGAAAAGGGGTAGTAAAAAAGATCAATGAAGTATCCGAGAAGATGGTTCAGGATATGAATGAGATCGTATGGGCGCTCAATGCAACCAACGATACATTACCCAACCTGATGGCGTATACGCGACAAACGATCTCAAATTTGCTTTCCAATGCCGGTATTGCTTTTGAGGAGTCAGAACCAATTTCTTACCCCATGATCTTTGTCAGCGGTACAGCAAGGCGTGATGTATTCATGGTCATAAAGGAATTGGTTAATAATGCCATAAGGCACTCCGGAAGTAAGCGATTGAAGCTTGATGTAACAGTGGACAACTATCTAAGGATAGTGGTTACAGACTTCGGTCGTGGAATGGATGATCCTGATTTCTCAGTTATCTCTAATGGGGGAAACGGACTCAACAATGTCAAGCGAAGGGTAGAGTCGCTTGGTGGTGAAATTGCATTTAAAAACCAACAAGGACTTACCGTTAGTCTGAGTATACCCTTGGAAAATTTTAAACAGGCTGATTAAGACTCTTTCACGATCAGTCTAAAGCCATTGCCATGGATGTTCACGATCTCCACATTCGGATCTTCCTTGAGATACTTTCTGAGCTTGGCGATGTATACATCCATGCTTCTGCCATTGAAATAATTATCATTGCCCCAGATCTTTTTTAGTGCCAGCTCACGTTGGAGAAGATCGTTTTTATATTCACTCAGCATTTTCAATAGCTCATTTTCTTTAGGTGACAATGTGACCTTCTGACCACCAACAGAGAGCTCCCTTAGTTTGGGTACGAAGTGGTAGTTGCCGAGATCATACTCAACATTGACAACCTCTTTGTTCTGTTCTTCATTGCGTTTTAAGATCGCTTTGATCTTGAATAATAGTAATTCAGAGTCAAATGGCTTGGTGATATAATCATCAGCGCCAAGTTTATATCCTTTGATCTGATCCTCTTTCATTGATTTTGCGGATAGAAAAAACAGGGGAACATCGGGATTGATGTCTCTTATTTCTTCAGCCAGCATGAATCCATCCATCTTGGGCATCATTACATCAAGCAGACAGAAATCGAATTTTTCCCTTTGAAATGCGGCAAGTCCGAGTCGTCCATCTCTCTCAAGGATCACCTCCAGGTCATTGAGCTCTAGAAAATTCTTGAGAACGATCCCCAGGTTAGGATCATCTTCGCAGAGTAGTATCTTTGGCTTGATCGTTGATGGAGTCATATACTAGGTTTATGACAAATAAAATTATTAACCACGACATATCGAAGATCAAGACAATAAATTTTTGTTAAACAGCATTGAATTTTCGAATTTGCTGCTGTTTTGTACCTAAATCGTTTCTTATGCACATTACTTCAAACAACACCTTCAAAAAACTTGTGGTTATCGGAGACAGGGTGCTTATCCGACCTTCTAAACCAAATGAAAAAACTGAAAGTGGTCTTTACTTGCCTCCGGGTGTTCAGGAAAAGGAAAAAGTGCAGCAGGGCGTGATCATTAAGACAGGCCCCGGATTTGTCATCCCTATGCCTGTTGAGGACGAATCATGGAAGTCGGAAGATGAAAAGGTAAAATATGTCCCGCTTCAGGCCAAAGAGGGCGATCTGGCCATTTTTTTACTAAGCGGCGCCACAGAAATACTTTATGGTGGCAGCAAGTACTATATCGTACCTCAAAGTGCAATCCTTATGCTTGAAAGAGAGGAGGAAATCTGATTTCAATCATCTCTAAAAGAACCGATAAAAAGGCTAAAAACTGTCTTTTTTTGAGGCTGAAATGCTATTTTTCGTGATTTACTGTATTTTTTGGAAATTTTTGAGAAGCTTGATTTGGAAAACCTACACATTGATGTATTTTTGTTTCGGTTTTTCATAGGATATTGGATTTTAAAACGGGCTGTATTTCTATACTGGCCCTTTTTTTATGCCTTTCCTATTTTCCCTTGCGAATCAATACTGATCAATTGCTCCTCTTTCAGCATTTTGATGACTTCCTTCAAATAAATCTCCTCAACACCAGTTCTGTTCAATATTTCTTGATAGGTAAGCGAGGATAAGTTCAACAGGATCAGCACCTTATTCATGATCTCGTCAAAATCTTTCATATCAAGCTTTCTGTTGTTTTTGGCTGAACATGTATCACAGACTCCACAAGGCTTGATCGATTCGTCGCCAAAGTATTGACCTATATATACAGATCTACACAAGGACGAACTGGAATATCCGATCATTTTTTCAATTCGTTGGATATACTCATGCTTTCTCTCCAGATAATGTTTATAGTTGATCTGTAATTCTTCTGTTGGTATCCTGTCCTGCAGATAACAGAGTTGCGGTAATTCCTTTTTAGGCAGGTAACGGATAATATTAGCTCTGTTCAGTAATTCCAGCTGCTCGTATATGGTCTGCAGGTCCCTTTTTAATATCCACGCAAGGTTGCTTTCTTTGATCCTTACACTATGATCCAGAATACCACTGTAATTCCTTAATAAGGCCTTGATGATCGGTTCAAGTTCAGGATATGCATATTCAAATTCTTCAATCCCTTCTCTCCCTGAAATGAACTCAACCCTGCTTGGCATGTAAACATGTTCAAGGTAAGAGATGATCTGTTCCTGTTTGAGTGCTTGAAGACTATATACCACTTCATTCACATCCATCTTGAATTTTTGCACGAAATCATCCAGGTCAAAATCAAAATACCTGCCTGCCCCTATGCCTGAGGGAAGCTGCAGGTAATTGGCCAACGCCTGATATACTTTTCGGATCGTTGTGATATCAGGAAATTTAATGTTCGGAAGCTTTCTTAACTCATCAAGTTCCTGCTGTCTGTATAAGAGTATGGCATAAGCCCGTTTCCCATCTCTGCCCGCTCTTCCGGCCTCCTGATAATAACTTTCTATACAATCAGGTATATCGGCATGAACAACCAATTGCACATCGGCCTTGTCGATCCCCATACCAAATGCATTGGTACAAACGATGATCCGTATCTTACCCTCTTGCCACAATTGCTGTTTTTCTTTTCGTGTTTCCTGATCAAGACCTGCATGATAGTAGTCACTCACAACACCTCTTTGTTTTAATGCATCACTCAGCTCTTTTGTCTTTTTTCTTGTTTTGCAATAGATGATCCCCGAACCTGATAATTTTTCAGTGATGGCAATGATCCTGTTGATCTTGTCATCGCATTGTTCCACATGATAGGAAAGATTAGGTCTGGCAAAAGAAGTCATGAACGAAACGGATTGTTTCATGTTCAGCTTCTCGATGATATCATCCTTCACTTTACGTGTTGCTGATGCTGTAACGGCAATCACAGGCACGCGTGGAAGCCATTCTCTGATTGCAGCAATTTTTAAATAGGATGGTCTGAAATCATACCCCCATTGTGAAATGCAGTGTGCCTCATCTATAGCGATCAGCGAAATGGGCAGAGAGATCAGATGCTCAATAAATCTTTTTGATTGCAATCGCTCTGGCGATACGTACAGGAACTTTATGTCGCCGGAGGCACAAGCATCTATGACGGACATGGATTCGTCGTATGTCATACCTGAAACGATCGCTGCTGCTGTAATATCCCGCTGAACAAGTTGATGTACCTGGTCATCCATCAATGCAATGAGTGGAGAGATCACCAGGCAACAGCCTTCCAACAAAAGTCCGGGAACCTGAAAGCAAACCGACTTTCCTCCTCCTGTAGGAAGAATGGCAAGTGTATCCTTTTTGTTCAGCACAGAAGAAATGATCTCCTGCTGTAAGGGGCGAAATTCTTCATGCCCCCAATGCTGCCTCAATACCTCTAGTGGGGTCATGGGATCTGTAGTTTTATGATCAGGTTACTTTTTTGAAAAATAACCTTACAGAATTTACCGCCAATACCACATCGCTCATCCCCATGACCAGTGCACCAACCTGTGGTGTCAAATAACCAAATGCAGCAAAGGGTATAGCAACAATATTATAAAAGAAGGCCCAGAAAAGATTCTGTTTGATCGTTAGGTACGTATTTTTTCCAAGCCCGAGTGCAGTGGGCAATTGTTTCAAACCGGAATTCATCAACACCACTTGTGCACTTTGTATCGCCAACTGTGATGCCTCACTGAGTGATATGCCGATGGTTGCTTTAGCAAGGGCTGGTGCGTCGTTGATGCCATCGCCAACCATGGCTGTTGGTGTTGCTGCATTGAGCGACGCGATCATGTCCAGTTTTTGTTCTGGACTTTGCTCGGCGATGACCACATCAATACCAAGAATGGATGCTATATGATCGCATTTTTCTTTTCGGTCACCACTCAGCAAAATCGTTTTTAGATGCTTGCTTTTCAGATATGCAATCACTTCTTTCGCCTCTGTTCGTAACTCATCTTCAACATCGATCCAGCCAATCAATTCTTCATTCTTCAGTATATAGACGTTATGGGTTGACTCCTGTGTTTTTTCCTTTGCTATTTTGTAAGAACCAGCCCAATAAACGTTTCCTTCTTTATCGGTGCCCTTCATGCCAATTCCTTTCACTTCTTCAATGTTCTCCCATTTTACTTCGTCTTTTGTTTTGAACTTATTCGCAACACAATGGGCAATGGGGTGGTTGGAAAATCTTTCCAAAGAATAAACGATCCTTTTCCATTCCGTCTCATCCAATCCGATCACCTGATAGTTTGAAAGCGTAAATGATCCTGTGGTGAGTGTTCCGGTTTTGTCAAATACAATCTGTGTGATCTTCCTGAAATTTTCAAGACTTGTTGCATTTCTGAACAACACTCCGTTTCTCGCAGCTCGGCCTAATCCAACTGCAATGGCTGCAGGGGTAGCTAGTCCCATTGCACATGGACAGGCAATGACCAATACGGCGATGCTGCTCATGAGTGCATTTTTAAAATTATCGTCGTAAATATAGTTGCCGGCAAATGTGAGCAATCCAATACCGATCACAACAGGAACAAAGATGGCGCTTATCTTATCAGCCAAGTGCTGTATCGGGGGCTTCTCGCCTTGTGCCTGCTTTACCAGGTTTACAATTCCTGATAGTACCGTATCGTCACCTGTGGCAGTTACTTGCGCTTTCACAGAACCTGATTCAAGCACACTCCCACCAATAATACTGTCTTTCTGCACTTTATGCACGGGCACACTCTCGCCGGTCAGTAAGGATTCATTCACATGCGCGTCACCCCAAAGTATTTTACTGTCTATCGGCACCTGTTCCCCACTTCTAATGAGAATGAGGTCGCCTACCTTGAGTTGTGTATTTTCGATCGGAAGGATCACCTCCTGATGGTTTTCATCAAAGGCGATCATGTTTGCCATTACCTTTTGTGACTTCATCAATGATTTCAATGCCCGCTGTGTTGATTGCATTGAAGCATCTTCAAGATAGTTCCCAAAAAATACCAGGGTGATGATCGTGGCAGCTGTTTCATAAAAAAGATATTGCTCACCTTGTCCGATCAATGTGCCGATCAGACTGTACACAAACGCTGCGGTCGCTCCCAACGCGATGAGCACATTCATGTTCGGAAGACCATTGCGTAAACTCTTTATTGCACTTTTTCCGAAGAAAGACATTCCTACGACATACACCGGGATACACAGCCCCAATTGTACCCATGGATTCATTAGCCAATGGATATGTATCCAGGATTCCAGCATGTGCAGCATGAGCACCAGCGTGAAAGGAAGACAGAAGATGAATCTGTTGAATTGTGTGGAGAGGAATGGCCTGCTGATTTTTTCCCCCTGTTGCTGTTCGGCAACCACTGTATAGCCAAGATCGCTGATGCCTTTAGCCAATTCCTTTTTATCACTTCCCTCAACAATTTCAAAGGACACATCACCATCAATAGGATTTACCTTGATGTTCTGCATGCCTTTTTTTCCAAGGTATTTGTTGATGGTGAGTGCACAATTGGCACAGGTCATCCCTTCAACTTTCCATTGTACTGTTTCCATACTACGAATTTACTGAATATTCAAGGATCCGATATGTGGTTTCCCTGCCAAAAACGGTGATTATTACATTCTCATCCTTAATCATTTTATCTTTGATCAAATGGAGCTGATCAATACAACATACGGACTTTCGGCATTGCCATCCATCGCCCTTCAGCTGGCCAGTTTGCTAAATGACAAAAAGGTCATCTGCTTTGAAGGGGATCTCGGTGCCGGGAAAACAACCCTGATCAAGTCGCTCTGTCAGGTTCTTGGTGTTCAGGATGCTGTAAGTAGTCCCACTTTTTCATTGGTGAATGAATACCTGGCTATCGGTGATACCGGTAGTTCAACGATCTTTCACATTGATCTATATCGACTGAACAATGAGGAAGAAGCGATTGCAGCGGGTATTGAAGAGCACCTATATAGCGGATCCATCTGTCTGGTTGAATGGCCCCAACGGGCACCGGGTATCATTCCTCTGGATGCGCTTCGTGTGATCCTTACTGCTGCTGACGATTCTCAGCGGCACATCAAAGTCTTGTCAGCCGAAAATTAATTAACTTGGTCATATAATTGTACATGATGTCAAGAAAGCCATTTGTCAGCAGCGATATTAATTACGAGACGCTCGAGGAAACGCTTGATATTAAACCGATTGCACAGCAACTCACCATCGCGATCCCCAAGGAAAATGCATTTCAGGAAAACAGGATCGCCCTGACACCGGACGCGGTTGGTGTATTGGTCAGTAACGGTCATAAAGTTGCGGTTGAACACAAGGCAGGAGAGGGTTCTCATTTTTCTGACAAGGATTACGCAGAGGCTGGTGCCACGATCGTGTACGATAAAAAAGAACTTTTTGTAAACGACCTCATCGTTAAGTCTGCACCAGTCTCCGATGAGGAACTTCCTCTACTCAATGTCGGCCAAACGATCATCTCTCCAATACATCTACCAGTGATGAAAACACATATACTGGAAAAGATGATGGAGAAGAAGATCACTGCACTTTCTTTTGAGAATCTCAAGGATGAAACCGGACATAACCCTATCGTTCGAAGCATGAGTGAAATCGCAGGTAGTGCGGTGATGTTGATAGCCGGACAATACCTCAGTAATGCCAATGATGGGAAAGGAGTTCTCCTGGGTGGCATATCAGGGATACCTCCTACAAAAGTGATCATCATTGGTTCGGGTATCGTAGGTGAATATGCTGCTCGCACGGCACTGGCGATGGGCGCGAGTGTAAAGATATTTGATAACAATATTTATAAACTAAAGCGATTACAGAATAATATCGGAGTAAGGTTGTGGACTTCCGTCATCGAGCCTAAAATTCTTGCTAAGCAATTGAAGACCTGTGATGTGGCTGTTGGTGCCTTAAGTTCTTCTGCTGGCAGAACACCTATCGTTGTGAGTGAAGAAATGGTTGCTGCAATGCGACCAGGTAGTGTGATCGTGGATGTGAGTATTGATAGGGGAGGATGTTTTGAAACTTCTGAAGTGACCTCTCATGAAAAACCGGTCATCAAAAAATATGACGTCTTCCATTATGGTGTACCCAATATCCCTTCAGGATTTGCACGCACTGCTTCGCAGGCGATCAGCAACGTCCTCATGCCATTATTGCTCAGGATTGGTGATGAAGGCGGACTAGAAAAACTTGTTTGGCATCAGATCAACATCCGAAACGGAGTATATACATTCAAGGGGTCGCTTACCAATTTTCACCTGAGTCAGCGTTTTAATCTTAAATACA
Source organism: bacterium (assembly GCA_046303675.1). GTDB lineage: Bacteria > Bacteroidota > Bacteroidia > Chitinophagales > Chitinophagaceae > Pollutibacter. The sequence goes on along the minus strand of JBKCFW010000039.1, from coordinate 1,412 downwards.
CTGATCTAAACTTGTTGATCGCCAGTCAGCGTTAAGGCATTTGTGTTGATTGTCCTGACTACTGTTCTATAAAATCCCATCTTGTTTATTTTCCTTACTTTCACAGGGTCCAATACGTTCAAATGAAAGCGATCATACCGGTTGCCGGAACCGGAACCAAACTAAGACCCCACACGTACACACAACCGAAGGCGCTCATACCCCTCGCGGGTAAAACTGTGCTCAGCATCATCATCGATCAATTGGTGGAAGCAGGAATCAGGGATTTTGTGCTGGTGGTGGGATATCTGGGTGATAAGATCATGCATTATGCAAAGGCCAATTATCCGGACTTGAACATCACCATCATTCATCAGAATGAAAGAAAGGGACTGGGGCATGCTATCTATTTATGTAAGGAAGAAGTGCAGCAGGAAGAATTGCTGATCGTATTGGGAGATACCATATGCGAATACAATGTTGCTGAATTGCTTGAGATGAAGGGTTCAGTGTTGGGCGTCAAAAAAGTTGATGACCCAAGAAACTTCGGGGTAGCAGAAACGGATGAGGATGGAAAAGTTACCCGCTTGATTGAAAAACCGCAGATCCCTAAAACCAACAATGCACTTGTAGGAATTTATAAGATCGTAGATACACATTCATTGTTCAAATGTCTTGAGCATGTCCTTCATGCAACGGATCACCCACAGGAAGAGCTTTCATTGACGCCTGCACTTGATTGCATGGTAGATGCAGGAACTGTTTTCTCTACATTCAAAGTATCCAATTGGTTTGACTGCGGAAAAAAAGAAACTTTGCTCGAAAGCAATGCAACCTTGCTAAAAAAGTGGGGAAGTAATGTGTCGGGTGAAGAGCAATTTGAAAATACGATCATCATTCCGCCTGTAAGCATTGCACCTGGCTGTGAAATAAAGAATTCTATAATTGGTCCGAATGTCAGTATCGGAGAAAACGTTATCATTCAATACTCCATCGTAAAAGATTCGATCGTAGGTTCCTTTTCAAAACTATATGATGTAGTATTGAATGACTCACTGATCGGTTGCGATACAGAGATCAAGGGTGAAACCCGCACCTTGAATATAGGTGATAATACAGAAATTGATCTGGGTTAGACCAAATATAATCAGTGTTCAATCTTCTTAAGGGAGTCAATCAGGGTTGGTAGATAATTGTTTTTAATTTCCCAAACTATACTGTAGTCGATGCCCATATAATCATGAACAATCCTGTTTCTGAAGCCACGTATTCTATGCCAGTCAATTAGTGCATATTGATCTTTATATTCTTCAGGAAGACGATTAGCGGCCTCACCAATGATTTCAAAATTCCTGGTTACCGCATCAATTGTTTTTGAGTCTTTAACAAATTCATCGAAACTCATGTCATCAGTGTATTGCAATATTTTATTG
>JBKCFW010000038.1:0-11056 GCA_046303675.1 bacterium | reverse complement strand
TTCATACCCAGATGCAACACCTGCAGCATTAAAGGCTATCGCTGAAAAGCAGATGTCTGATAAGTTGATAGAATATAAAGCCTCTTGGATCGATCCGGTATATTTTTCAAAAACTTAACTCATTAGTTTGTTTGCTGAAGTAATCATACCACTTGCCTTGCCCAAAACATACACCTATTCAGTACCTGCTGTGTTGGCCGATGCTGCTGTGCCTGGTGTTCGGGTTGAAGTGGTATTCGGCAGACAAAAAAGATATTCGGGGATCATAAAATGTATCTCAGAGCAGCCGCCAAAAGGGTTTGATCCGAAACCGATCATCCAGATATTGGATCCTGAACCTGTTGTCAATGAACTGCAATTGCAACTCTGGAACTGGATGGCCAATTACTATCTCTGCAGTGAAGGAGAAGTCATGGCTGCTGCACTTCCCACCCAATTAAAGTTGAGCAGCGAAACTATTCTTATGCTGAATGAGGAGTATGGTGATGATTTTAGTGATCTTGACGACCAGGAATATCTGGTGGCTGAGGGACTTCAGTTAAAAAAAGAATTGAAGATCGATGAAGTTCAGGATATTCTTGATGCTTCTTATGTATACCCTGTAGTAAAGCGATTGCTGGAAAAGAAAGTATGTATTGCCTGGGAGTCTCTTAAAGACAAGTATACACCCAAGAAACAAACCTTTATAACCCTTCATCCAGATTATCACCAGGATGAAGCCCTTGCAGATCTTTTGAACAACTGGAATAATAAGGCTCCAAAACAGCTTGAATTGTTATTGTCCTTCCTGCATCTGCAGAAAGTAGAAGGGGAGGTGAGTCAGCCAGCATTACTTAAAAAGTCGGGTGCTTCAGCTGCACAACTCAATTCACTGGTAGAAAAGAAAATATTGGTTTCGCAAAAGGTTTCAGTGGATCGTATTCACATGTCTGCAAAGCAGGTTGATATTGATTTTGAATTGTCTGCTCAGCAGTCGCTCGCGTTTCAACAAATCAATGATCAGCTCAAGAAAAAGGATGTTTGCTTGCTACATGGTGTTACATCAAGTGGTAAAACCCAGGTATATATCAGACTGATTGAGGAGCAGATCAAACTGGGTAAACAGGTCTTATACCTGTTGCCTGAAATCGCCTTGACGGCTCAGATTATCAGAAGACTTCAAAAACATTTTGGTGGTTATATTGCCATTTATCATTCAAGGTTCAATCCCAACGAACGAGTAGAGCTTTGGAACAAGGTCAAAAAAGGTGAGATCAGGGTAGTTCTTGGAGCACGTTCATCATTGTTCTTACCATTTACTGATCTCTCTCTGATCATTGTAGACGAAGAACAGGATGCTTCTTTTAAACAACAGGATCCATCGCCCAGATACAATGCCAGAGATGCTGCATTGTACTATGCACGGATGTGGAATGCTAAAGTTATACTTGGCAGCGCTACACCCAGCCTCGAAACCTACACCCAGGCATTAAATGGAAAATATGGATTGGTTGAACTCTTTGAACGTTACGGAGGAGTAGAGCTGCCATCTATCGAAGTGGCAGATATTCGTGCAAAAGTTGATCAGAAAGTGATCAGGCAAATGATCACACCGCAGTTGAAGCAAACAATGGATCAGGTGCTCAAAGAGAACAAACAGGTTATTTTATTTCAGAACAGAAGAGGATATGCTCCCTACAAGATATGTGGAACTTGCGGTTTTATACCCCACTGTGAGCATTGCGATGTTACCTTAACCTATCATAAAATACGTCATATACTGCAGTGTCATTATTGTGGAACTTCATATCCTGTGATGCAGACCTGTGCAGCATGCGGGAGTGCTGACTGGGTTGAGCGCAACTTTGGAACCGAAAAAGTTGAAGAAGAGCTTACCACTATGTTTCCAGAATATTCGGTTGCGCGCATGGATGTTGATACTGTAAAGGGAAAGACTGCCCATGATGAAATGATCAGAAATTTTGAGCAAAAGAGAATGGATATTCTGGTAGGTACACAGATGGTTGTAAAGGGATTGGATTTTGAACACGTTGCTCTTGTTGGTATACTTGATGCAGACGGCCTATTAAGCTTTACTGATTTCAGGGTCAATGAAAGAGCTTTTCAATTGATGGAACAGGTCAGTGGAAGAGCAGGTCGTAGGGGAAGCAGAGGTGCTGTGATCATTCAGACAAGCAATCCAACACATCCAATCATTGGCCTGGTTGCCGCACATGATTACAAGTCATTTTACGAATTGGAGATTGAGTCCAGAAAGCTTTTTCATTATCCCCCATACACACGGTTGATACAACTCTTTTTCAAACATACGGACAAGGGTAGGGCTTTGCAGGCCGCAGATTTCTTCGTATCCAGATTGATCTCAACATTTGGCGATTATATCATCGGACCTGCTGAACCTGTGGTTAATCGGGTACGAAACAGATATATCTATGAAGTGATGCTGAAGCTTCCCAGAGATGGTTCTAAAAATACGCTTGCGCGAAATTATATCCAGCAGGTAATGGCAATAATGCAAAATGATAGTTCGTTTAAGTCGGTGCACATTCAAGTTGACGTTGATCCTCAATGATCCTCATATTCGGTTACATGATTATTCAAAGAATGTAAGGGAACTTAAATGGAATGTGTAAGTTTAAATAAAAGTTGCTACTCAATTTATCTCATTTGAAGATCACAGTTCCTATATCTTTCATAAGCTCCATCTCCATCTGTTTGAGATGTTTGTGTGTATGGAGCAGTGTGAGCATATCCTCTTCAGTGATGTCATTTTCAAGGTCACGTTGGTTTTCAAGAATAAGTCGCTTTACCTTTTTTAACTTCAAATAGGTCATGCAGGAAAGGACCTCTTGTTTGTATAAGGCAGACCTGTCATGTATTTCTCCTTTGTAGAATTTATGCCAATTTGGACTGATCTGATGTTTTTCAGTGAGCAGAGAAACTGCCATCTGATTCACACTGGGATCCGTGTGGTATAGGAAATATTTTTCGACTGATTGTTCATCTTTTAGATCCAGTGCTTTGTAATTGTGGATCATGTCGACCAATAACTTATTGTCAAACATTTCTTCAAGGTCATCTTTCTCTATCTCGTCAAATATATAATTCGCAACTGTTCTGGTATCATCCCAAGACAGGTTGCCAAACTCAATCAAAGCCCTCACCACTGCTTTTTCATTGAGCTCATCTTTAAAAAGCAGGTCAATACTAGGTTCAACAACTTCAGGTGTTTCCTCTGAAAGTTCTGCTATTGGTTGATTCCGTTGATTTCTCTTTTCTTCTTTACCGATCTTATCTCTGCTGAATTTATTGACCAATGCGGTCATGCCCTGCTCATCAACCTTCAGCAATGCTGAACATCTTTTGATGTAGTCTTGCTGACGCGTAAAATCTTCAGCTCTGTTCAGTTTTGAAATAGATTCAGCGATCTGGTTAACTACAGCAGCCTTTTTGGTACTGTCGTTACCGGCCTCTTTGAGTGCTACCTCCAATTGAAAAAGGATGAAATCCTTTTTATTATTTTTTACGAATTCCCGGAAAGCATCCGGACCAACTTTTTTTACATAACTGTCAGGATCTTCCTTATCTGGTATAAGCACCATCTGGACGTTCAGACCTTCCTCAATAGCAAGATCGAGTCCCCTCAACGCAGCTTTGATCCCCGCAGCATCACCATCGTAAATGATGGTAAGGTTGTTGGTGTATTTTTTTATGAGCCTTAATTGATCTGGCGTGAGCGAGGTTCCACCTGATGCTACCACATTTTCAATGCCGGCTTGGTGCATAGCAGTTACATCGGTGTATCCTTCAACCAGAAAGCACTCATCCTGCTTATCGATAGGGTGACGGGCAAAATATGATCCGTACAATATCCTGCTCTTGACATAGAGCTCGTTTTCAGGTGTATTGATGTATTTGGGTGCGCGATCGCTACTGCCAATGATCCTTGCTCCAAATCCAATGATCTTGCCGCTTTGGTTGTGTATGGGGAAGATTATTCTTCCTCTGTAATTATCAACCAACTGTTCATCCCTAACTGCACAGAGTCCACTCTTTTTTAGTAACTCAGCACTATATTGTTGTTTAATAGCTTCCTTTGAAAAGGCATCACGCAGATCCGGAGAATACCCTATTTGAAACTTTTCAATTGTTGCATCCGTAAACCCTCTTTCTTTCAGATAACTAAGTGCAATATTTCTGCCTTCCTCAGTCTCATTGAGTTGTTGTGTGAAAAATTTTGCTGCAAATTGATTGAGGATATGAAGACTGTCTGCGAGTTGTTGCTGTTCCCTGTATTCAGGACTGGTCTCAGTTTCTTCAACCTCGATGTTGTATCGATTTGCCAACCAACGAAGTGCCTCTACGTAGGTATACTTTTCATGCTCCATGATAAAACCAATGGCATTACCACTTTTACCGCAGCCGAAGCATTTGTAGATATCCTTGGAAGGGGAGACTGTAAATGAGGGTGTTTTTTCGTTGTGAAAAGGACAGAGTCCAAGATAATTAGAGCCTCTTTTCTTGAGCTTCACAAATGCACCTACAACGTCATAGACGTCTATTCGATTCTGTATGTCCTGTATGGTCTTTTGTGAAATCAACTGAACTAGTTAGACTGATAAAGGTATAAAAAAGTTTAGGGTTTAAGATGTTACTCCTAAACCCTAAACTTAAATACTTGGTGATGTTTTAATAAAAGAATATCTCATCCACAAAAACCCAGGCTTTTCCGCCTTTACCTTCATGCCATTGGGGGAGCTTTTGTAAGTTTTGGGCTTCAATTTCAATATAAGCGTACTTGCCGGGTGTGATCGGCACGTCATAAGGAATAGAAGCATTTGGCTTGTGTGCTGTTGGCATCTCAGGTGTAAGGGACCCAATTACTTTTAGATTTTTGGGATCGCTACCGCCTTTGATCGTGATTTTGGTTGGCGGAAACACATAAGTACCTGTCATTTCAGCCGTGCTAAGGGTAATCTGCTTGATCTCAGGGTTTTTACCCAGATATATTGCTGCCTTAAACGGATTGTCTAGGAATCCTATCCAATTTGCATACAGCTGGTCGCCAGATTGTGTGAGCCCTTTCTTCATATCTATAAGCATCTGGGCTCCGAGCGGACCTGTTCTTGATGGGTTATTCAATAGTTTTGCAGAGTCACTGGAAATACCTTTTTGGTAGAAGGTAAGGTCTGTCAAATCACTGGTTATCCATCCATCAGCAACTGCCACCGCTTTAATCCTTAATAACCCATTTGCCGGAATTGGTCCATCGTATATCTTTCCGGTTGAGGAGTCTGGTACACTACCATCTGTAGTGTATCTAATTTTAACACCAGGTAGTGGGTGCTTAAGTACGATCTCCTCACCTTTATCCAGAATGAGTTTTTCTTTATCAGTTGGATAGGGTACGGAAAGTTTTAATATTTCAGATTTATCAGGAATATATCCAAGATCCCAGGTTATTGAAGCATACCTCTTTTTAATATCCTCAAGTTCATCTTTTGAAACTTTCGCACTCCATAAAAAAACTTTTTTCATAGAAGCTATCTTCCCGACTTCTTCTAAAGCTGATTTCCCAACTTTAGTATTCGCAATAGATAGCTGTTCAAGTTTGTTATTGGAAACAAGATTTTTTAGGTTTTTGCCAGTGATATCGGTTCCATTCAAGTTTAATATCTCTAGATTGACAAATGGGCTAAGCAGATCAAACACCTTATCATCAACGGGCATTGTTGATAAGTTGATCTCAACCACTTGCTTTGAAATGCTCTGAATTTCCTTTAGCATGTTCAGATCAAATTTCTCCTTAAGATAGAATTTCACCACCAAAGCAGGAGAATTTGCAGCAACCGGTATAACCCTTCTAAAAGGAGTATTCAGCTTTTCAATGTCTGAAGGAGAAGCCGGAGAGAAGGTGTACACTTTCGCTTCTTTTTTCACGGATGACGTTTGAATGATCGAAGCAACGATCTTTTTCAATGTATCAGTCTCAGCTAATCCATGATAAGTAATTTCTGGTTTTGCACCCGCCCTGATCCATTCTTTGAAAAGCAATATCTCAGTTGAGCTGAGCTGTGTTTTTCCTCTAGGAGGCATGTGTTCTTTATCGTCCATGTCAAGAAGCATCCTCTCGATGATCAGGCTTTTATCAGGATCTCCTGCGACCCATACATTACCAGATTTGCCTCCTTTAAGCACTGTATTTAAAGCGGTGAAGTTTAATCCACCCTTTGCCTTTTTGTCGTTATGGCAGGATAAGCATTTCGCTTCGATGATAGGTTGTATCGCCCCATCATATACTGTTGTTGAATCTGTAAAGTTCACTGCCACAACTGCTTTCTGTTCATCCGAGCTGAATGTTAAAAAATCTTCTCCGTGCGTCAGTGTTCCACCAAAATGGCTACCAGTGATCATTATAGCTATTGTTGCCAATAGTGAAATATTCCAAACTATCTTTTTTGATCTGGATAGTTCGTTAATATAGATGAGTGCATGAGAAGCAAAAGCAACTCCTACACCAAACCATTTGTGAATAAACAGTGTCTGTGGATCATAATCCTCACCAGCTGCAAGCAAAAGACCTCCCAATGCTGTTAATGTAGAGAAAAGTGCAGTGTACATTAACGCTGTTTTGAAGGCAATGGATAGCTTTGAATCCTCTTGATTTGTTCCATTTAAGAAGGAGAGTGGTGCAAGTAGAATGACCATTGCTACTGGCAGGTGCAACAATACTGGGTGAAACTTACCTGCATAAAGCACCCAAGCAGGTAAAACACTGAGGTCTACAAAGCAGAATATGAGAAGAAAAACCTGTAATACGATGATCAGGTTTGCTACAATCGATAGGTGTCTGGACATGTAAAAGATTTCGTTATTAGCTTAAGCGATGATTCCATTAACTACTTGACCTGCAATATCTGTAAGCCTGTAACGTCTTCCAAGATGTTTATAGGTGAGTTGTTCGTGATCGATTCCCATCAGGTGCAAAATTGTTGCATGGAAATCGTGCACACTTACGGGATCCTTAACAATGTTGTAACCAAATTCATCAGTCTCACCCCACACTATACCGGGCTTGACACCACCGCCTGCCATCCAGATGCTGAAACACTTAGGATGGTGGTCGCGGCCATAGTTAACCGGGTCAATATTTCCTTGACAGAAGTTTGTTCTTCCAAATTCACCGCCCCAAATCACAAGCGTTTCATCGAGTAATCCACGTTGTTTGAGATCTTTTACCAATGCAGCTGATGCGCGATCTACATCTTCTGCTTGCATCTTCATATCATTTATCAGGTTGCCATGGGTATCCCAGCCTTGGTGGTACAGTTGAACAAACCTCACACCTGACTCTGATAATTTTCTGGCCAGCAAACAGTTTGCTGCATAAGTGCCTGGTACGATACAATCAGCGCCATACATTTTGATAATGTGATCTGGCTCTTTGCTGAGGTCTGTTAATTCAGGTACGGCACTTTGCATGCGGTATGACATTTCATACTGCTTAATTCTTGTGTTGATCTCTGGATCGCCAAAATTCTCAAATGATTGTGCATTGAATTGAGCTATTCTGTCAAGCATGTCTCTGCGACTTTGCTTATCATGCCCTTCTGGATTCTTAAGATAAAGAACGGGATCCTCTCCACTGCTAAATACAACACCCTGATGCATGCTGTCAAGGAATCCATTGCTCCACAATTTAGAGTAAACACCCTGTCCGTTTCCTCTACCACGAGAGAGAAGGACAGTATATGCAGGAAGGTTGGCATTCTCACTTCCAAGACCATAGCTCATCCATGCACCCATGCTTGGCCTGTTGCCCTGTTGCGCTCCTGTTTGGAAAAAGGTTAAGGCAGGATCGTGGTTAATTGCCTCAGTATTCATGCTTTTGATGATACAGATATCATCGGCAATCGATGCCATATGAGGGAAATTATTTGATACCCAAGCACCTGACTGTCCATGTTGTGAAAATTCAAATGCAGAACCAACCAAGGGGAACTTCTCCTGATTTGCTGTCATTCCTGTAAGACGCTGACCCATGCGCACAGAGGCTGGAAGTTCCTCGCCATGCATTTTATTCAGCAATGGTTTATAGTCAAACGTTTCAAGTTGAGACGGTGCTCCATTTTGAAAAAGATAGATGATACGTTTTGCTTTAGGTGCAAATTGCGCAAGGCCAAGGGGTAGAGAGTTGGTAGCTTCACCACCTCCGAACAATTGGTCTTTGAAAAGCATTGTTCCCAGTGCAGCACTGCCTATACCTAAACCAGCTTTGGTCAGGAAATGTCTTCTGGTAACGTTAAGCCTAAACAGTTTTTCTTGATTTTCCATCTTCTTTTATTTTATTGTGGTTTCGTCAATATTGAAAAGCATCTGATTCACCTGCATCAATGCAGCTGTTTCAGCGATATCTTTTGTTTGAATTTGTTCAAATTCACCCGCTGCCAGATAGCTGGTGGCTTTCTTTTTGTTCTGGTTGAATTTATTCTTTTCCTGCTGATAGTATTCTGTGAGCATTTTGATTTCGTTTGCTCTTGGTTTTCTGCAAAGAACAGTTCTGAATGATCTTTCGATTTTTTGTTCTTCTGACAGATTCATGTTCGCTGTTTTTTGAGCGAGTACCCTTGCTGCTTCTAATGTTTGTGGATCATTCATCAGCACCAGTGCCTGCAGTGGGGTGTTGGTTCTTATTCTGGTCACCTCACACTGATCTCTTGTGCTGGCATCCATGATCAGCAATGCTGGTGGGGGAGCAGTACGTTTGATAAAGGTGTAAAGACCTCTACGGTAAAGTTTATCTCCAATATCTTGCTGATACATTGCCAATTCACCACGACCCGATGTAGTGGCTTCCCACACTCCTTTGGGTTGGTAAGGCTTAACACTTGGTCCGCCGATCTCCGGATTGAGCAATCCAGTTGAACTCAACACCAGGTCACGCTGAAGCTCAGCACTGAGCCTCAATCTTGGATAATAGCTGTAGTATTTATTATCAGGATCGATCTGATATACTTTTTGAGATCGTTTGGTGGTTTGCTTGTAGGTAGCAGAAGTAACAATCAGCTTTACAAGTTTTTTTATGTCCCATCCACCTTCTCTGAACTCAACCGAGAGCCAGTCGAGCAGTTCAGGATGAGAGGGCAGTTCACCTTGCATACCGAAGTCGCCAATAGTTTTTACAAGACCTCTTCCGAAGAGTTCATTCCATATTCTGTTGACAAATACCCTTGAGGTGAGTGGGTTTTCTGGAGCGAGCATCCATTTGGTCAAACCGAGACGGTTCTTTTCATACTTGTTGGCATTGAAAGCGAGGATGGATCTGGGCGTTCCCATGTCAACGGTATCGGAGGGTTGATCATAGGCGCCTCTTCTCAACACTCTGGTTTGACGGATAGTAGAACTGTCTTGCATCACCATCACCTTGACAGCCGCAGTGTCTTTCTTATTGATGAATGTAAGCAAGCTGTCAATCTCTTTTGAGGTAATTTGTATGTTAGGCGGATCAGCATGAGAGGCATCGATCGTACCAACAATTCCTTTTTCAGGAACTCTGTCAAAGAAAGCAAAGACACTGTAATAATCTTTTTGCGAAATCGGGTCGTATTTGTGATCATGACATTTAGAACATTCTAAAGTGATTGCCATGAAAGCTTTACCAAACGTGTTGGTTCTGTCAGTCACGTACTCAATTCTGTATTCTTCATCAATAACACCACCTTCCTGAGTGATCTTGTGGTTTCTATTGAACCCTGTTGCAAGGATCTGTTCTTTTGTTGGATTGGGGAGCAGATCTCCTGCAAGCTGCCAGGTAATGAACTTGGAGAAGGGATAGTTCTGGTTGAAAGCATGAATCACCCAGTCTCTCCAAGGCCACATGGTGCGGTATCCATCATCCTGATAGCCATGGCTGTCCGCATATCTTGCGAGGTCGAGCCAATGTGCTGCCATCTTTTCTCCATAGTGTTTGCTGGCAAGCAGTTCGTCAACGATCTTTTCGTATGCGTTAGGTGAATTATCGTTCAGGAACTTGTCTTGTAGTTCGATGCTTGGTGGCAATCCGGTGATGTCCATGGACACGCGCTTGAGCAAAGTTTCTTTGTCGGCCTGTTCACTGGGCTCCAATCCTTTTTCTTCCAGTATTGCAAAGATGAAATTGTCGATCGGATTGATGGGCTCAATGTCTGTGTCAACTTTTGGAACTTCAGTACGGGTAGGAGCGATGAAGGACCAGTGAGGTTTATACTTGGCACCCTGGGCTATCCATTTTTTCAGAATTTCTATTTCTGTTTTGGAGAGGGGGAGCTTAGTGGATGGAGGAGGCATGACCTCAGCAGTATCTGAGGAGATGAGTCGCATGTAAAGTGCAGAGTTGAGCGGGTCACCCGGAACGACCACATGTTGAGAAGGATCTTCTTTGATTGCAGCATAGGCACCTTCTTCGGTATCAAGTCTGAGGTTTGCTTCTCTTTTGTTGGCATCCGGACCATGGCATTTAAAACATTTGTCAGACAAGATGGGTCTGACATGGAAGTTGAAGTCCACTACATCGGGAACGCCACCTTCATCACCTTGCTTTCCTGAAGTGGTGAAATAGGCGATCAATCCTACAACCAATAAAAGGGTCGTTCCCGTTACTAAAACTCTTTTGTTTATCGATAAGTTCATATGAAGTTGCGTTCCGTTGATTTACTCAAAATTAAGGACTACAATTTATGATTTTTTCCGTTTTTTTATCATCTTTTCACTCCTTTTTTGTTTACATCTCGCACACAAGAAAAATTCAGGAGAACTTATACGGGACTATAGTTTTTATATCCTGTCTGAATCTTACGTCTTTTTTTATTTTATTGTGGTTTCGTCAATATTGAAAAGCATCTGATTCACCTGCATCAATGCAGCTGTTTCAGCGATATCTTTTGTTTGAATTTGTTCAAATTCACCCGCTGCAAGATAGCTGGTAGCCTTCTTTTTGTTCTGGTTGAATTTATTCTTTTCTTGCTGATAGTATTCTTTGAGCATTTTGATTTCGTTTGCTCTTGGTTTTCTGCAAAGA
>JBKCFW010000037.1:0-8026 GCA_046303675.1 bacterium | reverse complement strand
CGTGATGGTCACAGTACCTTCTGATAGTCCTGTAACAACACCCAGTACATCAACAGTTGCGATCGTACTTGAAGCAGTTGTCCATGTACCACCAGCATCACTGCTGTTAAGGTCAATGGTTTTGCTGACACAAACAGAACTCACCGTAGAGGTGATCGTGGGTAGTGGGTTTACAGTAATTGTGTAAGAAGCAGTAGCTGTACAATTATCTGCACTCGTAACAGTAACCGTATAGGAAGAAGTCACTGCCGGAGATACTGTAATGGATGAAGTGGTAGCGTTGTTGCTCCAGAAGTAAGAACCTCCTCCAGAAGTAGTCAAAGTAACATCCTCAGTTGCACAGATCGTTGATGCAGTACTGCTGATCGTTGCACTGAAAGCATTTGCGGGTTCAGTGATTGTGGTGGTGACAACAGCTGTACAATTATTTGCATCAGTGATTGTAACACTATAATTTCCAGCAACAAGTCCGGTTGGATCTTGATTTGAGAAAGAATAAGCATTAGGGCCTGTCCATGCGTAACTATAACTACCTGCACCACCTGAAGGTGTTAGATCCAATGATCCTGTGCTTGCGCCTTTACATAATACATTAGTGGTGCTGATTGTTCCGCTCAGTACCGTGGCGGGTTCTGAAAGTGTAACCGATACGATCGTTGTACAACCCCCTCCCTCAGTAATGGTCACTGAGTATGTACCGGCCGCTAGCCCCGTTATATCTTTTGTGGTTTCTCCATTAGACCAATTGTATGAATAAGGCAGCGTTCCACCTGAAACAGTTAAGCTGATCGCCCCGGTAGTACCACCATTACATAAGACATCTGTTTTCGTTGCAGTAGCACTGGCAGCAATTGGCTGAGGATTGATTGGGAATGTCTCAGGAATAGAAATACAACCCGTTGTGTTATTGGTTATTGTCAGACTATAGCTTCCAGAGGTGAGTCCGGTAAACAAGCCGCTTGTGTTGGTAACTGTTGAAGAACTCACCAATGTGTATGTCACATCTGTCAGTGATGATGTTATACTAAAAGTACCGGTAGCAACATCACAATCAGGTTGAGTGAGGGTATATGCGGGCACTATCGGTGAAGCGATAACATTTGCAGTGGCAGTAACAGTTCCGAAAGCACCTTGCAAATAGGTTATAGATACAGCACCCGTTTTAACTCCAGGTGTGGCCGTAGAAGATAACCTTACGTATACCAGTGTAGATGAAATGGTTCCTGAGGCTTCATTGTATGGTACAGAGATTGTCTGAGCATAGCCGGAATTGCTCGTAAGAGAAACTTCAAAACCCTGAGGAGCCGTTACATCCACATTTGCATTGAGGTTGAATCCTGAAAGCGTAAATGTGCTGGTCGATGAAACAGCGTTTTCGCAAACATCAGTCAGTGTTACAGCAGGTCCTGCTGTAATGATCGGGGTAGGTTCTACAGATGCGGAGTAAGTTTCAAAAACACTGCTTCGCTGACATTCAAGATCAGCAACAATACAGGTAATGGAAGCGTTTTCAGTTGCTATGTTTGGAGTGAAAACAGGGTTTGCAATGGTGGTATCTGAAAAGGTGCCATAATTAGACCTCCAGAGGTAAGTGAGACCTGCACCCGCAGAAGTGGCAATCGCATTCAATTGATACGGCTGATTGATCAACATCTGTGGTTGGGTTCCAGTGATTTGAACACTCAAACGAGCTGTCAACTTATCTTGGAGAGAAAAAAGACTGAAATTGAAAAACATTCTCTGCGCTGCCACATTTTCAGGGGCATTTCCACTGATATCATGTCCACCTTGATAGAATACATAACCATGATTCTCGCTATCATATGCCCTTCCGTATACATTGACTGCTGCTGCATTGCTGAGATCAGGTTTTAAGCTGGGTACATTTGATTGGGTAGGGTCATAGGTAATGATTTTTGCTCCCGGATTCCACCTTGCAATAGTATCTTGTTTAGGGATATATATTTGCTCTGAACCACCATCTTGCGCAGCATCAGAAGAGCCGATGAATTGAGCCACAGGATCAGAAAATAACCTATTGGTGAAGGGCTGTGTTCCATCGGCATGATCACCCCAAAGTATCAAAGAGTTGCTGTTTGCATATGTTCCGGTCCCACGAAGACTTGCTGCAGGATTTTTCTTTGTTAAAAAATTGGTTTGCACGGTCCTATCTGCTGGATTAACAAGATTTTCAAGGGCACTGGCAGCATGGCAGCCTGACCAGATATTTCCATTGAGAGAATCTACAAATGTTAGCAAATATTTATGAACAGGCCATGTGGGATCAGCATGCGGTAAAACAAAAAGATCATCACATACATCAAGATCTTTTGGATCTTTCCAATTAGCATCACTTGCACCTCCATGAGCTGTTGCAGGTATCCCTGCTGCAACAAAAAACTTAGCGGCAATACTACCATTATCTTTATCCATTACCCAGTAAGGAGCATATTTGAATGTCAGATAAACGGGTACAGTTACAGCTGTTGTTGTTGTCGCTCCCACAACACCCTGTGTTTGCCAATAGGCGATTCTAGCATTAACCTCAGTAGTTCTGTACTGTTCCTCGATGATAAAGGCACCAGACTTATATTCAACCAAACCTGCTATAAAATCAGTCTCTGTTTGGGTAGCTTTGTCTGGCTTGATCGACCAGATGACTGGTGTCTGATAGTTTTTCAACAGATCATACAACAAACCATAGGGCTTAAGTCCATTGCCAACCGTTTGAGGAGTCACACCCATATTTACTATGAAAGATCCTGCTGGTATGGTCTTTGTTGTTTGAGCTTGTCCATTGATTGAAATGAGAAGCAATCCAACTACCACCAGACTCTTCAATGAATTCTGAACAGCACGAGTAATTGTTTTTCCTGCCGAGAAAAATAATGAATTTGTCATTCTCTTTGCATTTGATAAATATGGTGAGATAAACATTTTGCTGGGGTGCAATAATCCTCTATTCATGATCATACGTGGTATTTTACTATTCAAGTTTACTTGATGTACAATAAAACAACACATAGTATGGACTGCAGTGCAGAGCATAACTGTGCATGTTTAATTGCATCAATAAAAACTAGTAAGTGGAATTCGAGAGGATGATGGACCTGTGCTAAATTTTGCACAGTTGGTTTGAGGACAAATATAGGAGGTTATTCATTGAATCACAACATATTATTAACAATTCAACCTAATATATTGAATAGTAAAATATAAATGAAGTCAGTGTTTAATTTTTAAAAAAAATAATTAAACAGGATTTTGTTGACAGATCAACGGTCAATCTTAATGGTAAAATACCCTCGATAAGATTCCTTGCCCTGAATATCACTACCTGTGACATCTACAATATAATAGTAGGTTCCATGGGGCAGCAAGTTACCGGATGAGCTGGTTCCTCCCCAGTCATTTTTATAATCTCTATTGTGATAAACAACTGAGCCCCAGCGATTAAAGACTTTGAGGGATACTTTGGTATTAGAAGACCTGTCAATGATCAACCGATCATTAAATCCATCGTTATTGGGAGTGATGATATCCGGTACGCGAACAACTATAGAGTTAATGATGCTTAGGGTTGGAACTCCGGAACCATACTTTCTGCCTTGTGAACGTGTGGTATCGATCGACTCCCTTGTCATCAAACCCCAAGTGCTGAGTCCGTAAACATCCACAAGATTATATACCTCGCCAGCAAATCCATTTGGACGAATACGAATTTTTAGTTTAATAGAATCCTGAGTATTGCCCGGTAGAGTCACTCCGGCTTCAAGCAGGTTAACAGAAGACCTACCGTCAAAAGCAGTCGACTTCCTGAGCAATCCTGTTGATACTAGATCCAGTACAACAAAGTCCATCGGCCGAGGAAATGCTTTTGTAAGATCTTCTTTGATCTGTACCTCACGAATCGATTCAGGCCTTGTGTTGGTGAGCGTGAACGTATAAGTGATCTCCAAGCTACCGTCAGATGACACAATAGGGGCAGAAGCAGTCTTCCACACCATTAATATCGTACCATCAGGAATACCATCGTTGTTGCTATCCGCATCATACGGATCCAATTTTGTATCACCATCAGTATCCGGCGGGTTGAGTCCGCCTGAAGCCGTCACGGGTATACCATTTGCATCCACAGCACCATCTGCTTTCCCATCATTATTCACGTCAACACCTCCTGCTTCATACACATCCTTAATCCCATCACCATCACTATCAAGATCAAGCACATTGTGTATACCATCGCCGTCTGTATCACAATCTACCGATGTTGGTGAACAGGCTGAAGCCTCCACTGTATCCAGAATTCCATCATTATCATCATCCAAATCATCCACATCAACTACCCCATCCTTATCAGTGTCCGGAACAATGGAAACATACAAGGTGGTTGGATCACTTGCACAACCATCGGTATTGGCTGTCACAGAAATAATTCCTGCAAGCCTTCCTGCTTTTACAGCAATGGTATCTGCAGAAGAGAACCCCCTCCATCCTGAAGGCAAGGTCCATGTATAGTTGGTAGCACCATCAACAGGATCAACCCTGTATATGTTGTCAGCTGTGGCAAAAACGTTAACTGGTCCGTATATAGTGTCGGGAGCTGCCGGTGCATTTTTTAATATTACGGTGACGATTGTACTAAGTCCACTTGAACATCCATTTACATTTTTCACACTAACTGAATATCGACCTGAATCTTTGATCACAATATTTCGAGTGGTTGAAAGCTGGATGGGCTGACCATTTTTATACCATTGATAGGAGGTTGCTGATGAAGAGGTGAGCACCACAGAGTCACCCGGACAAAGAGATGTACTCGTTGCAGCAGAGATCGTTGGTGTTGCAGGTAGAGAATACACGTTGACAGCAATACCATCACCGGCAACACTTTCACAGGTCGTCTCTTTTTTAACTTTGACCGAATAAACGCCAGAGGTGGTCGCAGTATAGGTCTGTCCATTCTGATTGGTGATCAACACACCATCCTTGAACCATTGATATGAATTTGCATTGGAAGAAGTCAAGACGACCTGACCACCCTGACAGAATCCAGTAAGACCACCAGCAGTTACTGAAGGCTTGGAGGAAGCTTCAATCACAGTAATTAGGGTAGAGGAACTTGTACTACTCGAACATCCCTGCGCATTCTTGACCACCACCGTGTAAGTCCCGGATACGGTTGCCGTATAATTAATGTTGTTTGCGGCATTTATCGGTGCTCCATCTTTAAACCACTGGTAAGCACTGGCACTGGTTGAAGTGAGCACAACATTACTACCCTGACAAAATTCAAGTGGCCCTGATGCTGTAATTACAGGAGTTGCAGGCACTGGATAAAAAGTAACCGACTGAGGTAAACTTTGTGCACTGCTGCAACCATTACTGTTTTTTACAACCACCGAATATCTCGCAGAATCCGTCGCCGTGAAAGTCTGACTGATACCTGATTCAATGATCACTCCACTTTTGTACCATTGATAAGATGACCCAGTGGAAGAAGTGAGTTGTACAGATCCACCCGGACAAATCGCTGTGCCTGAAGCAGCAGAAATTGTTGGCGTTGCGGGCAATGAATACACCGTTACGGAAATATCATCACTGGTATCACTAAAACATACTGATTCATTCTTGACACGAACTGAGTATTTGGCACTCGTAGTTGCTGTTAACGACTGGCTATTGGCAGCAGTGATCGGCAAGCCATCTTTGTACCATTGGTATTCGTTGGCAGCACTTGAGGTTAATACTAAATTGTTACCCTGGCAGAATTCTGTTGCCGAGCCTGCTGTTATTACTGGTTTAGATGAAGGCGAGATCAAGGAAACATTCACTTCGGTACTGGCATTGCTTTCACACCCTTGTGCATTTTTTACAACAACTGTATAAGCACCTGTAGTATCTGCTGAAAATGTTTTGCTTACGGCGTTAGAAACGATCACTCCGTTCAAATACCATTGATAAGAAGCAGCAGAAGAAGAAGTAAGCATAACACTATCGCCTTGGCAGAAAGAGAGATTGCTACCTGCAGTTATCGTTGGCGTTGGTGGTGTTGGATACAGCGTGATGGTCAGAGCTTTACTCAATGCACTGCTGCAACCATTATAATTTATTGCAGCGACTGCATACTGTCCGGATGACTGTGCCGAGAATGACTTGAAAACAGCACCCTCAATGGCAACGCCATCCTTGTACCACTGATAAGAAGGTGCGTCAGATGACGAAAGTGTTACAGCGCCACCCGGACAAAAACTGGTATCCCCTGACACTGTTAAGGTGGGTATGGATGGAATTGGATTTGAAATGACAGCAACTGCGCTGGCAGGCTGACTGCTGCATCCATTGCTGTTTTTTACAATTACTGTATAACTTCCTGTTGTTGAAGTACTATAAGTTTGGCTTACAGCACCATCAATGGTGATGCCATCCATATACCACTGGTAAGAAATAGCAGAAGAAGCAGTTAGTTCAACATGCTGACCCGCACAGAATGCAGTCGCACCACTGGCCGAAATTGTTGGTCGACTCGGAATTGCATTAACCGTTATGGTAACAATATTTGAAAAAGCTTCGCCATTGGCATCTTTGGCCTTTCGTCTAAAATAAATGGTGCTGTTAATAAATCCTGGCACATAGATCGTGCCGGTAGCAGATGAAATATCGTTAAATGTAATATTATCTGAACTTGATTGCCATTGGTAGGTTACTGAGCCTGTTCCGCCTGTGGCCAACTTTACAGAGGTAAGCGTGGCTGCAGCACTCCCCGCACACAATACCTGATCAGCACCGATCTCACCACCATCAAATACAAATGAAGTTGTGTTGGCAAATTCACCCGCAAAAGCATTTGATACGAAAAAAGAAGGTGACAACAGGAGGCACAATAGAATTGATCGGAAGAAACTATGCTGACGTACAAATTCAAATGACGCTAAACGCATGTGCTTGTTGTTGGAGCAAATATACTTATATAAGTTCAGGCTTTTAAAGAACGTGTTTTAAGATCATTTATTTTGTCACCCCTGATTTTTTATTTTTTCAACCAATATGATTGCCTTGGATGTTCCCGTAACCTCGTAAAATGAAGAACCAAGAATGAAAGTTATAGTCCATTTTTTTAGTTATTTTCAGAAGATAAATGATCAAACTCATGAACAGACGGAATCTGATTGAACGATTGTCAATGGCCGGAGTAGGACTCAGCCTAAGCAGCTTCATTACGCCAAATGATCACGCCAACGACCAAGAATTGAAAAAAAGACTTGACAGTTTTGCCATTGATCAAAACAGAGTTAGATTCTTTAGTCCAATATTCAAGAAACAATTCAGTATACTCATGATGGCAGACACCCATTTGTTTCGTGATGATCAAAGGGGTGAGGCATTCAAAAAGTACAGCAACAGAATGTCGAAGGCTTATAATTCTACAAAGCACTTTCAAACCAATGCGCCTACCAATCCTGAAGCATGTTTTGTAAATACCCTGAACATAGCAGCTGACCTAAAGACTGAAATGGTGGCCATGATCGGTGATATGTTTAGTTTTCCTTCAGAAGCGGCTGTTGACTGGATACAAGCTGAAATAAAAAAAGCAGGTCTCCCCTACGTATACACAGCAGGAAACCATGATTGGCATTATGAAGGCATGGAAGACTCTTTATCAAATTTGAGATCCACCTGGATCAACAAGAGACTAATGCCCATGTACCAGAGTGAAAATCCAATGATGGGAGTACGTGAGCTGCATGGCATCAAATTCATCACACTTGATAATTCAAATTATGAGATCTCCCCGGAGCAACTTAAATTCTTCAATCAACATATCAAAACAGATCAACCTACGGTATTGATGGTCCATATCCCACTGTTTGCTCCAGGACGATCTGTTGGCTTTGGATGTGGACATCCGCAATGGGGTGCAGCAACAGACAATAATTTTGAATTGGAAAAGCGAGAAAGATGGCCTGAGACAGGACACAGTATTACAACAATGAAATTTTATAAACAGGTTTTCTCATCAACGAAT
>JBKCFW010000036.1:0-2742 GCA_046303675.1 bacterium | reverse complement strand
ATGGAGCACTGGGAAGAAAATCACCAGAACAGTTCCTGCAGCAGCTCAATCAAAAATCCATACCCTATAAAACTGAAAAAAACACCGATATTGTCTCAAATTTTAAACCCGTTTTGTCCAAGAATTAAGGGGTCGATACATGCCTTTGGGTCTATTTGAAAAAATGCAATATCATTCTCAACATAAATAAAATTTTGTAGGATATTTATTGGTTGTCCTCCAAGTAATATAGAAAAATCAGTCAACCATTTTTTATTTGGCTTAATGGCTCTTGCTAACGCCTGTCTTTGCTTGTCTTTTAATTGAGTATTGGCATCTATTTTATAAACTTTTTCTTGGTACTCTTTAATTTTTTGTTGATGTTGATTAAACGTAAAAGCTGCACCGAAGTTATGAGCTGCTGTCATGCACCAACCTTCGTCATTTATTACAATAAATGACCCTAATCCTCCTTCTATTGTGTTGTCGAAAAAACGCAATGTCACTATTAGCGGATTCGTAAACTTATTTGCGATATTGTATGCTTTGTTGAACATTATGTCGTTTTAAAATGGCTTACAACTTATATATTTACGAAAAAACCTCCATATACACACGCATTATCGAAATACATAACCGAGGGTTTATTTTGCAAAATTGATTTTTTCTCACAAATCATCAAAAGGACTTATTATTTGTTGAACACCTTTATTTCAGACTTTCGAATAAATTCCAATTGTTTTTAAGTAACCCCATAAAACAAAAAAAGCTCGCGCAATGCAAGCTTTTATAATGACCCCAAATAATTATTTCTTAGATTCATAGTTTCTCAAACATCTTCTGATCTTCACTTCGACAAGTTCAGGGACCGCCTCCCTTAATGCGCCCCTCTACTTCCTAATACACTCGTAAACTTCTTCACCACAATTAACACATCAAACCAAAAACTATTCCTCTCCAAACATTCCACTCATCAGATGCAAGATGTATTACATCTTGTTTTCTCGTGTGAAAACGCATGTTCACCTGAAGATTGTTGTGGAATTCATGATTATAGAGAACTAATTGAAGGATTGAAGTATCCCAAACAGTCGGAAGACAGAAAAACATGTATTTAGGAAGGTTAAAGGTTTAATCCCACAAAATTCAGTGTTGATGGATGCAACAAATAACTGGGGAAGCTGAACAAGTATATAAAGGACTACGAGGCGGGGTTTTTAATTTATGCCTGATTATTCCATAAAGGAAGAACTCTAAATTTATCAAAATGCATCTGCAATAGAGTTCCCTCAATATTCAATGGTAAATCCGAATGCTCATTTAAATAAGTAACAAACCACTTAACTTCTATTGAATCCATGTTTAACTCCTTTATTTTATTTTCAAAATACGTTTGTCTTCGTGTAGAAGAATTCTGCATATTCTGAATACGCTTCTTTAGTTTTTGAACTTTAAAAGAACCATCTTGATTCATCTTTCCAGATGCCCCGATATACACTAATTTCTTTTTATTTTTCTTGACGGCATAGATCAAATAAACTCCTGGTTCATTAGGGATATCAACACATTTTGAAGCCAATCTTTCACCGACTTTGAAAGTAAAAGTTCCAGTTAATTGATATTTTTCAAGAATGTTCACTTTTGTTTTTTATAACTATTCTATCTCCAAACCCTTTACCAAAGACAGTAAGTAAAATAAACTTGAAATAACCAAATGTATTTAACCCTTTTAACATCTTAGAATCAGTTTCAGCTAAAAGTTGAGGATTAGACATATCAATTTTATTAATTTGTGCCAAACCAGTAATACCTGGACGTACTGCATATATTCCTTTGTTATCACGCTCTTTTAACAATTCTTCCTGGTTAAATAGATTTGGCCGTGGACCTACAAAACTCATATCGCCCGCCAATACATTGAATAACTGGGGTAATTCATCGAGTTTGGATTTACGTAGAAATGTCCCCCATTTTGTAATGGAACTGGCCTGCACCAAATGAGTAGCCACAGACTGCGTATTGACATGCATGGAACGAAACTTCAATAGGTAAAATGGTTGTTTATTACGCCCTACCCGTTCTTGTTTAAAAATGGGTGATCCGGTGTCGAAATAGCCGATGATCAATAATAGTACTATGATGGGGCTTAGCAGAATTAGGCCAAGTAGGGAGAATATGATATCGAGGAGGCGGGTCATTAGTTAATTTTAAACCCATCTAAGATAGGTGTAGGGTTCCATCCAAAAACAGCTCTGGCTTTTGAATCATCGAAGGTTAGTGTGGACGTACACTAATAATATGATATTTTTATGTTGATTATCAGTTAGTTATTATACGATGCGCACCAAATTACGCACCGTATATGTTAACTGTAAAAATGGAGAATCTTTGATTTAATATACCGCATTCAAATATGGTAGACAGCAATACCAAATACACCCATTTTTAAACCCTACATCTAGTAATATCTTTTTAGGGACAATAACTCCTTTGTAAAGAAAATCATCTGGGTTAGGCAGAGTAAAATCAATATGCTTCCCTGTAGAATCCACATTCCATGCATGACTAATCTTTAAACCACTTACTTTACTTACAATAATACCTTCAACATATTCAAATCCTTGACTCGTTTTTGTTGCGGCATTTGAATAACATAAGCCCAATTTCATTCTGCTGCTTTTCTTCTGAGGCGGAGATACATTAAAATCATCTCCAAAAATAGATAAAATTTCTTCAGAATATTTTACTTTGAAAGAATTATCC
>JBKCFW010000035.1:0-6249 GCA_046303675.1 bacterium | reverse complement strand
CTAGTCTTCCAGGGCCTTGTCGATCAGCCTTTCGATCTCTTTGAGCTGATCAAGGGAGGGGGTACTAGGGGGGGTGGGGGATTGTTGCTCAGTTACGATCGATAGTAGCACCATGGCCAGGTAGTCTTGCATATCCTTGCCTGCATAGCGGGTTTTGAACTCGCTTACCTGGTCATTGAGCTTTTTTGCCATTTTCCGGATCTGCTCCTCATCATCTGCATTGATCTTTATCCGGTAGGTCCGGTCTCCTACTACGATATTTACAGGGATTAAATTTTGCATTTCAATAAAAATTACTAGATTTATTCACAATTTATACACTATTTTCGGTAAACCTTACAAAACTGCAGGCAAACTATGTTTGTAAAACCACGTTCCTCAGTCTTCATTGACAATCTCACCATTGAGGTTGAAGAGGCGGTTTATGCACCTGTTAAAGTTACTCTTCGTAGCGAAGATGGTAAAATTTGTTGCCGGGCAGAAAAAAACATACGACCTGGCATGCGCACAATTTGTTGGGAGGGGTTAAATGATCTTCCTTATGGTGTGTATACCCTTGAATGTTCGCAAGGTGACGAAGTGATCGAAGTAAGGATGGTGAAAAGGGTTTAAGATCGATCACCCAGCAGTGCAATGCACTTATCTATTTCCTTGATGTAATCGTTTATCTTTTTTTCAAGTGCGGTTCTTGATTCCTTTGATTCATTGCTTTCATTTGACTTTACCACGTTGAGCTTGAGTTCCATTTGTTTTGCTGTATTTATTGCCAGATCACACTCATTGGTTTTTTCCTCAAGTTCTTTGCGCATCTTCTCATTCTCTTTTTTCAACGATCTTATCCTGAGAGAGAGCGCTGCAAGTTTTTCTTCAATGCGCTTGATATGGTCGTTTGCGTCAGCCATGTTTATTTTCTGATTTCAGCGTGAAGTCGTTTTTCAAAATTGCTGGTGATCATGTGCATCAGTTTGTCGATTTCTTAATCTTTCATGGTTTTTTGTTCATCAAGAAAAGTGAAGTTCATGGCCAGCGATTGTTTGTTCTTGCCTAGTTTTTCATTCTTGAACACATCAAACAGTCTGTAGCTTTTCAGTTGTGGGATAGCCAGGGTGGAGAGGGTTTTCTCAATTTCTACATATGCAAGACCAACATCGGTGACAAATGAAAGGTCGCGTTGCACCGCAGGGAATTTCGATATTTCCTTATAGCGGATCGTTTCTTTCTTGCCAGCACTGAGCCATGCATGCCAATTGATATCGGCATACCATACCGGCACCTTGATGTCAAATTTCTTGAGAGTACTATCAGTGGATTTTCCGATGGTGATCACCTGCTCTCCTGATGCTGATCCTGTAAGCATGTATTCAAAACGTTCATGCTGTTCGATGGTGTAGGTTATTTCTTTGAGTCCGGATTGTATTTGCAATGAACGGATCACGCCTTTGAGGTAAAACAGATCAGCGTCTTCCTCTTTCTTATTCCAAGAAGCCTCTGTTATTTTACCTGTTGTAAATAACGCGAGGTGATCTTCTTCATGGTATTTGCCATTCAACCTGGAATATGTTTTACCAAATTCAAACAGCTTGAGGTTTTCGTTACGATGGTTCAGGTTTCTGGCTATGGTTTGCAGTCCAGTCTCTAGCATAGTTAGTCGCAATGTATCCAACTCTGAACTGAGGTTGTTCAACATGGTAACAGCTTTGCCCAGCTCCTCGGCAGAGTAGTTTGCGCTGTGTGTGATTGAATTATTCAGCATTTCATTGAACCCTATCCCTACGAGCGCTGATGATAGCTTTTCCCGCAAGATGTAATCTGAGTTGTCGCCAGAAACCGAAGGTGAAATGGTGATGGTGCCAGGGATTTCAATATTATCAAAACCATCGATCCGCATGATCTCCTCAACCAGATCTGCAGGTATATGCACATCGGTTTTGTGGGTAGGGGTTTTGACGGTGATGGATCCTCCATCTTCATCAACTACCTGAAATCCCATGCCTGTAAGAATATTATTGATTGTCTTTTTTTCGTAGGCTTTACCACTCATTTTGGTGACGTAGTTGTAGTCAAGTTTAATGATTGGCTGGACTGCAGGTGATGGATACACATCAACAGGATCCGTTTCGATTTTTCCGTTGGCATGATCACAGATCAACAACGTTGCTTTTTTCAGGACTTCCAGGGTCTGACCAATATCAACACTTTTCTCAAAGTGTGTTGCGGCATCAGTTCGTAGTTGATGTCTGAATGAACTTTTTCTGATGGTCACCGGATGGAACCACGCACTTTCTAGAAAGATATTTTTTGTTGATGCAGTTACGCCACTTTCAATTCCTCCAAAAACTCCTCCTATGCATAAGGGTTTGCTGTTATCATCACATATCATCAGATCGCCAGCATCGAGTTTTCTTTCTTTTTCGTCAAGTCCGATGAAAGGGGTTCCAGCAGCAAGATTCTTTATTCTAACTCTTTTTCCATTGATCTTGTCTGCATCGAATGCATGAAGTGGTTGTCCCTGATCATGCAGTACATAATTGGTGATATCAACGATGTTGTTGATCGGACGTTGTCCAATTGCCTTCAATCTTTGTTGCATCCATTTGGGAGCGCTTCCCACCTGAATATCTTTGATCAACATGCCAGTATAGCGCAGGCAATCTTGTTGATTTTCTATTTCTACATTGATCGGACAAGAATTGCCTGTGGGTTGAAGATCATGCTTCAATCTGACGATTGGGTGTATGTTTTTTTGTTCATGATGGTTGAGCCATGAGCAGATGTCTCTTGCTACGCCAAGATGACTCATAGCATCACTTCTGTTCGGCGTTAGTCCGATGTATATTATATCATCCTCATACGGTTCGAACAATTCAGCAACAGAGATTCCCACTTTTGTTTCAGGGTCAAGTACTCTTATTCCACTATGGTCATTGCCCAGTCCAATTTCATCATCTGCACAGATCATACCATGGCTTTCCACGCCACGTATCTTGGCAATTTTCATGGTCAGCGGTTCTCCTGTTGACGGATAGATGGTGGTGCCAACGGGCGCAACGATCACTTTTTGTCCGGCTGCCACATTGGGTGCACCGCACACTATTTGCAGGGGTGTATCTTTTCCTATGTCTACAGAAGTTACAGAAAGCCTGTCGGCATTCGGGTGTCTATCCACGGTGATCACGTGCCCGGTGATTAATCCTTCCATATTACCCTTGATCTCCTGGTATTTTTCAATCCCTTCCACTTCCAATCCTATGGAATTCAATATCTCCGACAATTTATCAACACCTATCGGCTCGCTGAAGTAATCCATCAGCCATTTGTATGAAATAGTCATGTGTGCAAAGATAAGGGACTGGAATATAAGGGACTAGGGACGGGGGACGAGGGACGAGGAAATACATGGTACGAGGGACTTGGGACAGGGGACGAGGAAATACATTGTTGTATCACTTGACCCTGGCTGTAGCACTTGTCCCTCGTCCCCCGTCCCTAGTCCCTATCCTGTTAACAACCCCATCATCAATGTTCAAAACCCTCAATCCCTGTTAATAATCCTGTGAATAGCCTGTTACTATTAATGTTTTTTTAAAATTCCCCAAGCTTGGCGGGTAGATGGTATATTCGCTTTCTGGAGTAAGATCCTGAGAAAAGGCATTAGTTTTAAAAGATATAAACGCGTGATATGATGGATTCGACGAATTTGAACAGAGACAGAAGGAGCAAAAGAAAAACCACAGTGGAATTAAATCCGCTTGGTTATGGCAAGGTTCCTCCGCAGTCGCGTGAACTGGAAGAAGCCGTTCTGGGCGCTGTAATGCTTGAGCGTTCTGCGTTCGACATTGTGATCAACGTTTTGAAGCCTGAGTGTTTTTATGTAGATGCACACCAAGTTATTTTTAATGCGATGGTTCGTTTGAACGCCGACAGCAAACCTATTGACCTGCTAACGGTAGTTGAAGAATTGAAGGCAATGGAAATGCTGGATCAGGTAGGGGGTGCATATTATATTTCCAAATTAACCAATTCGGTGGTGTCTGCCGCCAACTTAGAGGCGCATGCCCGTATTGTCCAGGAAAAATTCATTCAGCGTGAACTGATCCGCATCAGCAGTGAGATCATCACCGATGCGTATGATGATTCTACAGATGTATTTGAATTGTTGGATAGTGCAGAGCAAAAGTTATTTGAAATCGCAAACGATCAGTTGAAAAAAGAATTTGATACACTTGGGAAAAGTGTGATGGATACACTCAATCGCATTGACGAGATGCGTGCAAGAAATGAGGACATCACCGGTGTTCCGTCTGGATTCCCAAGTTTGGATTCCACTACGTATGGTTGGCAGAAGTCGGATCTCATCATCCTTGCCGCACGTCCTTCTGTCGGTAAAACCGCTTTTGCGCTTAACCTGGCCAGAAATGCAGCCATGCATCCTACCAAGCCAACATCAGTCGCTTTCTTCAGTTTGGAGATGAGCACGGGTCAGCTTGTTCAGCGTATCTTATCTGCAGAAAGTGAGATCTATCTCTCCAAGATCTCCAGAGGCCGCATGGAGGATTATGAGATGCAGCAGTTGTATAAAAAGGGAATAGAGCCGCTGACCAAAGCCCAATTGTTTGTGGATGATTCTGCGGCACTGAATATTTTTGAACTGCGTGCAAAATGTCGCAGACTAAAAAGTTTGCATAATGTTGGTCTGATCATCATCGATTATCTCCAGCTCATGAGTGGCTCCAGCGAGAATAGAAATTCCAACAGGGAGCAGGAGATCAGTACTATTTCCAGAAACCTGAAGCAGTTGGCGAAGGAATTGCAAGTGCCGATCATTGCGCTGAGTCAGTTGAGTCGTGAAGTTGAAAAAAGAAAAGAGAGCAACAAGGTTCCACAACTTTCTGATCTTCGTGAGTCGGGTGCGATCGAACAGGATGCAGATATGGTCATGTTTCTATACAGGCCCGATTATTATGATATTACCACCAACGATATGGGTGAGGATACCAAGGGAGATGTGTTCGTTAAAATTGCAAAGCACCGTAATGGTTCCTTGGAAAATATCAAACTGAAAGCGAGGCTCGAAATACAAAAATTCCAAGAGGCAGAAAGTCTTGATCCCTTTGGAATCGTTTCACAACAGGGCGGAAACTGGAAGCCTGTTTCTGAAGATCCAGGGGCTAAATTTTTTATTCAAAAAGGCAGCAGGATGAATGATATCAATGAAGGTGACATTGAGGATACTCCATTTTAGAGAAGCTTAGCATGATGTCATCATGAGTGCACTACCCCTATTTTATTTTTCTGCGTTGAAGGAAGTCTCAACTTCAGCTATATTGGATGAGGAGACAAGGCGCCATGTGGTAACGGTCTTGCGCATGCAGCCTGGTGAAACCATTATGCTTACTGATGGGTTGGGCATTTCCGCGATGGCCACCATTGAACAAGCCGACAAAAAACAACTTGTGGTGGCTGTTGATAAGTTGGTCCAACATCCGGCTCCTGCACAGAAAAAAATATTGGCTCTTTCTTTGTTAAAAAATGCGGCGAGGTTTGAATGGATGCTTGAAAAAATAACAGAGATCGGAATAACAGAAATCATCCCACTCATGTCTGAGCGAACAGAGCGTCAGCACTTTCGTCATGAACGACTTTCGCAGATCATTGTGAGTGCATCGCTGCAGTCGGGGCGTTTTCACTTTCCCACACTTCATGCTCCGATGAAATTTCAACACCTGTTTGACCTTGATCTTCCTGCTACTCGATTCATTGCACATTGTATGGAAGGAGATAAGAAAAAACTTGTTGGGCAAGAGCAAGATAGCATCGTGCTGATCGGACCTGAAGGTGATTTTACTGTTGCTGAAGTTGAACTTGCACTTCAACATCAATTTTGTGCAGTCACATTGGGAAATACAAGGCTTCGAAGCGAAACCGCCGGGGTTGTTGCGGCTGCATTGCTTATATCCTGATCTATTTTATAAGGGCCTTACAGATGTTCTTTACAATGGATGGTCCTTCGTAAATGAAACCTGTCCACACCTGCACCATTGAAGCGCCGGCATTTATTTTTTCCTTGGCATCCTCCCCCGTAAATATTCCACCACTTGCTATGATTGGTGTTTTACCTTCCGTGAGCGCGATGATTTTTCTGAGTATAGCAGTGGAGGATTCTTTAAGTGGACTTCCGCTTAATCCGCCCATACCAATTTGATCTGCCAAATGTTTTGCTGGATCAGACAATTGCTCTCTTGAGATCGT
>JBKCFW010000034.1:0-5463 GCA_046303675.1 bacterium | reverse complement strand
TGCTAGGATGGAGCGATATCTTCAGATGTGTGCTGAGTTGAACATGGTCATCACCAACATCACCACGGCAGCTAATTTATTCCATGCACTCAGGCGTCAGCTGGCATGGTCATTCAGAAAGCCATTGATCAATTTTTCTCCTAAAGCAAATTTGAGGCACCCCGGATCATATTCACTTATGTCTGATTTCACCTCAGGCGGTTTTAAAGAGGTAATCGATGATCAGGAAGCAAAAGCCAAGAAAGTCAATCGAGTGTTGTTTTGCAGTGGTAAGGTATATTTTGATCTTCATGAGTACAAGACAAAAAATAACATCGAAGACACGGCAGTGGTGCGTGTTGAACAACTCCACCCTTTACCGCTGAAACAACTTCAAACTTTGGTGGCAAAATATGGTAAAGCTGAATGGACCTGGGTTCAGGAGGAACCAATGAATATGGGTGCTGCTTCGTTCTTGCGCATGAATCTCGATAGTTTTTCATTCAAGATCGTAGCCAGATCTGCCAGTGCTGCAACCGCGACAGGATTCAGCAAGATTCATGCTGCAGAGCAGGATAGTATCATTAAAAGAGCATTTACATCATAACCAACATCGATTCAAAACTTTCAACTGAAAAGTATGATAGAAATAAAAGTACCAGCAGTAGGCGAATCAATCAACGAGGTGAGTCTTGCCAAGTGGCTCAAAAAAGATGGTCAATGGGTAGAAAGGGATGAAGTATTGGCTGAAATTGAAAGTGAAAAAGCAACTTTTGAGATCAATGCTGAGCAATCTGGTATCTTGAAGATACTGGTTGCAGAAGGCGACACACTCGGTATTGGCGACATTGTTTGTTCTATAGACGATAAGGCTGCAAAACCAGCTGATGCAACCATCTCAACGGCAGCTGCTCCTGCGGCTGATGTTAAGTCAACCAAGAAAGTCGAACAAGCCCCAAAACAGGATATTAAAGCTAGTCCGGTTGCTGCTGCAATCATAGCCGATAAAAAGGTTGATGCCAAGGCAATTGCTCCATCTGGAACTGGGGGTAAAATACTCAAGCAAGATGTATTGGAAGCGCTCTCTTCCCCAGGCAGAAAGACGGGCACCGTTTTGTTTAGCAGGGGAGAGAGAAAAGAAAAACTGACTCAACTGAGGAAGACGATATCACGTCGATTGGTAGAGGCAAAAAATACGACTGCGATGTTGACCACATTCAACGAGGTTGACATGAGCTATGTGATGGAAATCAGATCACAATACAAAGATAAATTCAAGGAGGTGCATGGAGTTGGATTGGGTTTCATGAGTTTCTTCACCAAAGCATGTGCATACGCCTTGCAAGAATGGCCTGCGGTAAATGCTTACTTAAGTAACGACGAAATAACATATCATGATTTCTGTGATATTTCGATTGCGGTTTCTGCTCCAAAGGGGCTTGTTGTTCCTGTGATCAGGAATGCTGAAAGTCTATCGATGTCTGACATCGAGAAGAAAGTTGTTGAGCTTGCGACCAAAGCAAGAGATAACAAATTAACTCTTGAGGAAATGCAAGGCGGCACCTTTACGATCACCAATGGTGGTGTTTTTGGTTCATTGATGAGCACTCCGATCATCAACATACCTCAGTCTGCAATTCTTGGAATGCACAAGATTGAGGAGCGTCCTGTTGTTGTCAAAGGACAAATTGTAGCACGTCCGATGATGTATCTTGCCTTAAGTTACGATCACCGTATCATTGATGGCAGAGAGAGTGTAGGATTCCTGGTAAGGGTAAAAGAATTACTTGAAAATCCAGCCCAATTATTGTTCGGAAAAGATCCCGTAAAGTCATTGCTTGAGCTTTAAAGTTTTTGCTTTAGAATAAATCAATTTTTTGGATACGGATGGGTGCATATTTTCATTCCTACCAACACAATGCCTCATCCATTCTTGAACAGTATGGATATGATCTGCCATTTGCAATCTTTTTAAAAAAGTACTTTAAGCAACACAAAAAGTTCGGTTCACGTGATAGAAAGATCATCGCTGATCTATGTTTCGGCTATTTGCGGATAGGTCAATCGGCGTTGACATATTCAATACATGATCAGCTTATTATTGGATACTATCTTACCCATCAGTTTGACATGGGGTATCTTGAACTCTTCAATCCAGCACTGATCGATTCTTTAGGAAGTCCACCAACACAAAAGATCGAAAAAATCAAGAGTATTTATCCTGAATTCGTTTCGCAAAATATCTTTGGGTTTGATCAGTTGTTATCGGGTAGTATTGATAAGGAAGTATTTTCATTGCATCATATCCGAAGACCTTCATTTTTTATTCGCATCCGACCAGGAAAGTCGGAAAAGATCCTATCGGTGTTGACTGATCATCAGGTAGAGTATACAATATTGTCGATTGATTCATTGCGAATTGAGCATAATTTCAACATTGAATCTGTATTATCGATAGATTCAGATTGTGTGGTACAAGATCATGCATCTCAACGCACTTTTGAACTGTTGAAAGAAGTTCAGTTTCCAAAACACATCTCGATCTGGGATACATGTGCCGGGAGTGGTGGTAAATCGATCATGGCACATGATCTTTTTCCTGATTCTGCACTTTATGTTTCTGATATTCGGGAAGAGATCCTGCAAGAGTTGATGCATCGGTTCAACAGGGCAGGTATAAGACCAAAACAAGTGTTTTGTACTGATCTTCAACATTCCCTTTCCTCACAAGTGGCCATTTCAAATCTTCCTAAAACGGGTATAGATCTCATAATTGCTGACGTGCCTTGCACTGGATCAGGCACCTGGGGTAGGAGTCCTGAATGGTTGAGGTCATTTGACGAATCAACCATTGAAGTATACCACAATCGCCAGATCAGTATTGTATCCCGATTACCCGATCAACTGAAAGTAGGTGGTTATTTGCTATATATTACGTGTTCTGTATTCAAAAGAGAAAATGAAGATGTGGTCGAATTTATCCAACAGAATACAAAACTTGAATTGATCAAACAGGAATTAATATCAGGTGCTGAAAGTGAATCCGATTATCTTTTTGCCGCTCTTTTTATTTTAAAAGCCTAATGATACCTTCTCCTTCAGTGTCGCGGTATTTCAAAAGATAGTTACCAGAAGAAAGTGATCCAAGATCATCTAATGTAAAACTGTATAATTCATTTTCTCTGACCTCAAAAGATCTGTTTCGGATCCATCTACCATCTAACGTGAACAGTTGAATTTCCAGTTTTCCTGTGCTTTGTGGACTGTAGAGTATGGTAAAATAGTTTCGGAAAGGTGTAGGATATACTTTGATCCTTTCTGATTTAAGCAAAAGCTTCATTTTTTTGTTCTCTCTCTCTCTTGTTAACGCTTCGTATGCCAATCTCATATTGGGTAAACCATAGCCGGTCCTCACATCTGGTGTGGTGAAGCGATCTGCACTTTTCTTTACTATTTCAATGATTTCTTTGCTGCTGAACTCAGGAAATGCCTGCCATAAGCAGGCGATCAGTCCTGCAATATTGGGTGTGGAGTAAGATGTTCCATCGGATCTAATTACTCTTCCAAGGGAGTTGATCAGATATGTACTCCATCCAACAGATGCAATCTCTGGTTTTATTCTGCCGTCGTATGTAGGACCATAACTTGAAAAGCCTGCGACTTCTTTATTGATATTCACGGCCCCAACAGACAACACGCCCTCTGCATCTGCGGGTGCTGCTATGTATTTCCATTCACTCGTGCCTTCATTTCCTGCACTGGTCATCACAAGAATACCTTTTTGGGCTGCAATTGAAGCTGCCCTGGTTATAAGCGTCGTCTTACCATTTAAATTTTCATACCTGTGGTTAAGACTGGCATCATCAAACGTTGAATATCCCAGGGAGGAGCTGATCATATCCACTCCTATACTGTCCGCCATTTCTGCTGCAGCTATCCAGTATTGTTCTTCTATGGGATATTCCGAACCTACATCTTCAGTCCTGAACAGATAATATGAAGCTTGAGGAGCAGTGCCTACATAGGTTCCTGGAAGATTAGCAGCCAAAATTGACAGGCAATAGGCGCCGTGGTAGTTATCTTCATTTACTGAACTGTTTCTTGCTACAAAATCCCATGTCATCTTGATCTGTCCATTTCTTCTTAAGCTGTCGAATGCAACATTGGTTTGGTATCGCAAGAAACCTCCGTCAAACACTGCTATTTTCATCCCTTTGCCAAGAAATCCTTTATCATGCAGGAAATCTCCTTCGTGAATTTTTACTTGCGTCGAGGTATTGCCATAGTTTATTACATTTTCAAATGCTTCAACTGCCTTCTCTTCCGTTGAAAGACCTTGTATATTTTCATGTATTTTGTCTGTTTTAATTCTTGATGGCTTACTTGATAGCGGAACCCTTCTCTTTACAAAAGGGAATTGTGTTATTTTGACAATTGCAGCTTCATCAGTGGTACTGATCAATACCTGATTTAACCATTTTGAGGTATTTATGATATCAACTTTACCAGCATTTTTTATGCTGTCTAAATAAATGTTGGATACTGGAAGATCAGTGCTGTCGATTTTTATATTGTATCTGTTTTTTCTATCAATGCTTTCTTGTGATAGAAAATCACCAGGGTTGGAAAGTGAATAGGATGATCCTTTTTTATCGGTAAACTCAAAAATATATTTTGTGTACTGAGCCTGCGTTAAACCACAGATATAGAGCAGTAAAAGGGTTAATAATCCTTTCATTATGATTTGATTAAAAGTTGCGGTCTAAAATTGTAAGTTTTATCCCATAACTGTTTGATTCGTAATATCCGGTTGAAGAGCTGGCGTTTTTAGGCTGCCATGCTTCATGCAAAAAATCTTTATATATTAGTCCGATTCCCTTGGCATATACTTCTTTTGAGTAGTTTACCTCAAAATAATAATCTTTATTCAAGGTATCTCCAAGCACATCATTGCGTTGTATTATACTGATGGTCTCGGGAAAGTTTATAGCGCTGTTAGTGAAAGGCATTCCAACATCTGTATAGTAATATTTCCATTGATCAAGATATTGCAGCTCAGGGTTGCTGATGGTATTTATATAGGAGTTCCCACTCCACTCAACATTATTTTTTATTGGTTCGATCAATTTTAAATAGCGTTGGTTATCCTGGATGAGTTCCAGACGTTTATTATGGTAAGTTACCAGATAAGAGCTTAGGTCTTCCCAGCGTGTAGAATCCAGCGTATTCCTGATTTTTCTTCTGATCTTATAGGAAGCTCTACCGAGGTTGTCGGTTATCATTGAGTCTACTATATCCTTGACAGTGTAGGAGCTGACTTTTTTTTCAGATCCAAATTTTATGTAGGTGGTGGAGTCTAATGAATAGGTAATGCTGTTGCCAATCTCTAGCGGGAGATAGGCGCCTATTGATTCAGTTGTTATGCTCTCATTTTCTTTTTTACAAGAAGTCATGAATGTAGCCACCGCCAATATGAATATATGG
>JBKCFW010000033.1:0-9198 GCA_046303675.1 bacterium | reverse complement strand
GGCTCAGCAGAAACGGATGAAACAGGTTTTTTTTCTACCCAAATGGTATCTCGTTTCACAACAGTATCCCTAACCGTTTTAAATTCAAGAGCAGGAGTAAGATCAACTGTTTTAGGCTCTTTCCGCTTCTTACCAAAACTTCCCATACTGACATATAGTTTCAGAGAAAATACTACACTGTTCGACAGGTTATGTAAAAGTCCCAGACCATAACCCAATTGAGAAGCAATCATGAATTCATTTTGGGGAGACACAAAACGAGCGCCTATACCCAGGGGAACAGTTCCATAGACACTACCTTTTCGCAAAATCCCATTTACCCCCGAAAAGATATATGGATGCAGCCGACCCCTGCCTGACAAATGATAATTGATCTCCGCACGGGCACTTTGCGACCATGTCTTCCAACCATCAGAAGTTTGTGGGGCCTTACTTCTAATCGAACCATAACTTACTCCAAGGTCGCCATTCAATGCCCATTGTCTGTTGAAACTCGTGTAGAATCCAAAACCAATCGTAACAGTAGATCTATCAAGGTAAGACGGTTTCTGACCGCAACACATGGAATCTACCGGATTGCTATTGGTAACATCAAAGTCTTGAACATGAATCATATTGGCGCCGATCATCGTCAATTTGTTAGAATTAGCCAGAGGCTGATTCAAGTATAATTGTTTCTGCGCCAGCCCTTGCCAGGTAATGCACAGGACCAGTAACAATAAAAAAGATGACTTAAGGTGAATAGCCATGTAATAACAGTTGAGGGTATATACATGGTTTCTCGAAAGTATATTGGCGCATGTGGCGTTTAGCCAAAGGAAGGTGCAAATTAAGGAAATAGAAGTAATATTTCCTACTAATTCATATTTCAACAATATACAAGATGGCCAAAAAATCCCAGCCGTTCCATTATAAAAAAATAGCTATTGTATACTATTATTTAAAATAGCTATGCTATAGGATTGATTTTTAGCAAGAAAATTACTATGCCCATGTTTTTACAAGCAAGGACCTTTTCGAACGTCATTATAATTGTATTTAACTTGTTGGAAAAGATTATTGAAATCCTTGTTGTTCGGGAAAAGGACAAACTTTCCTTCAATTATTAAATGTTAAAAAGTTTTATACATTAAACTTAAATGACAACCTGTATTGAATATCCAATATATGTAAGAACAAGATCAAATAGTTTAAAGTATAATAACTGTCATTTATCTTTATTATGTTATGCATTAAAAACATAAACAACATGACAGCGTAATCTCACATAAATTTGGCAGATAAATACTTTTTAGGCCTCTACTTAAATTAATTTTACAATTCTTAAAAAATAAAATTTGCCCAAACACAAAAAACAAACCCACGAAATCAAATTCCTTGAAGGTCCGCGGTCAAGATGGGCCGACTTCAAATTTGTTGTGAAAATATTGGTTGACTTCATCAGGGGATTCAGAGCGCTGCATTTTATTGGACCCTGCGTAACCATTTTTGGCTCCGCCAGATTCAAAGAGGACAGCCGCTATTACGACATGACAAGACGATTTTCAGCAGAGATCGCAAAACTGGGATTCACCATACTCACTGGCGGCGGGCCTGGGCTAATGGAAGCAGCCAATAGAGGGGCAAAAGATGTCGGAGGAAAATCAGTTGGTTGTAACATCATACTCCCCATGGAACAGCAACCCAATCCTTATCTGGATAAATGGGTCAATCTGCGCTACTTCTTTGTGAGAAAAACACTGCTGATCAAATATTCCTATGCATTCGTGATCGTACCTGGCGGATTTGGAACCTTAGATGAACTTTTTGAGGCGATGACCTTGATACAAACCAAAAAGATAAAAGATTTCCCGGTCATCATCTTCGACAGGGAGTATCATAAAGAACTGATCGAGTATATCGATAAAATGAAAAGGGAAAAGACCATCTCCGAAGAGGATCTTGAACTGTTTCTTGTAACCGATTCTATAAAAGAAGCTGTGGCATTGATCAAAACCTGTATACTCAAATACGGACTAACACCATCAACTAAGAAACCAAGCTGGCTGCTGGGAGAGAAAAGGTAAGATCTTGATTGAAAAGAAATGAAATACCCATAATCGGGTATTTTTTATACAAGACATATATTGAACCTTAGGAGAATGAAAATTATTCTCCTCTGTGCAGGAATGCTTTTGGCCTCCTGCGATGCAGCCATATCACAAGCGGCAAATGAATATTTATTGGTTGCAACTTATGAAGTCAAGTCATCTGGGAAGAACTCAATGTGTAGGGACTATGCACTGATTCAGGAAAAGGTATCGGACAGAACAACATTTGAAAATCGCCGCAAGGAAATTCTTCAACAATACCCCGGTTTCTCTACAGTTGTAAGATTGATCAATCCCGATCAAGCAATCATTGTATATGAATACGAAAAGAAAGAAGCGACCTGGGACTGCACTAAAAAAATAATAACAATAAAAACCGGGAAAGACCTTGAATACTGCAAAAGTGTAATGGAAAAAGATCTGGCAGAAAGGCCTAAACATTATTATTCAACACCAAAAGCCATATTTCAAAGAACTGCTGTAAGTGAAAAAGGTTATTATGAAGTATTGCAGAATTGGGATGGTATTGAAGTGAAATACAGATTCATAAAATCAGGCAATCCGGATCAATTTGCCGTCATACAAATAAAAAACCCCCTAAAGGATAAAGCTGCAATTATAGCAGCTTTCAGAAAATCAGGAATCAATCAGGTTAATCTGGGAAAACCTATTCATGAAATAACGCTTGAACCAGGGATGTTTGGAAACTTTTCATTGAAGCCTGCAGATGATTATATACTTGCTGTAAAATTTGACACACCAGGCAAAACAGGTCAAAAGGAAAGAAGCGTAATTGATTGGATCAAAGGTTACATAAAGTCGGAGGTCACCAAGGATTACAGGGCTTTACCACAATCAACAAAAGACAGCATCGATAAAAGAAAATCCGCCCCAACGGGAGTAAGAGGGTGATGCTAAAGCAATATTGCTTTTGATTTTTCAATCAAATGAATGTTCGGCATTCGCTTTAAATACCTAGATATGGGTATTTATTAAAGTACCCAATTAACATAATTTCAAAAAATAAACAAGTGACCAATGCTCAAATACGTATTATATCTAGCCATAATCTTTTCTCCATATTTAGCTTTATCACAAACCAACGAAAGTGAAGCAAAAGCCGCTTTTCTTCTCGCCGAAGAGTTTTATGCAAAATCAGACTTTAAGAACGCACTAGGTTTCATAGAAAAGGCTAAAAAAAGCCTTGGTGAAGGTAATTGTAAGATATTTTATCTGGAGATCCTGATGAGAAATGAAATGTACAAACTTGATAAATCCCAGTATGAACCTCTGATAGGGGCAATTAATTCCTTTCAATCAAGTAAAGACATAGATGCCTTTAATCGTGAAAAGGTTTTTGAAGTCTTAAAAATAAAAATGCTTGTTGAACAAGAACGGGACAACAAAAGAACAGCTGATTCCTTAGCCTTGGCTGAAAAAATAAGAAATGAAAAGAAATTTGATGAATATATTTCAAGGGCATGGCCATTGAATGTTTCATTCGAAAATCTCAAAAAAATAAAAGCAAACCATCCATTTTTCTTGAAAAAACTTGAACAACATGAAGTCAAAGGAGTTGGAAGAACTTATTATTATAATGAGAAAACCCTGAATTGGACTGGAAAAAAAGACAATCCATATTTCTTCATAACCAACGTAACAAAAGATTCTGTTGCAGCCATTGCCGTAGGAGAGGATGGCTTAGTCAAAAGATATGTCCGCCATAAACTCAAAAAATCGGGTTCTGACAGAGATGCCTTTACACATGAACAGGCCGATACATACATGAAAAATCTTATTGCTGCATACACCAAAGGTCTTGGATTTGAACCTAAAATATTTACCACCAATGAAACACCTACGCCAGGTACAGTTAGTATTACAACTTACGTCTGGCAGAAAAATGACAAAAGGGTTACTATCCAATCAATAATATATTATTTGAAAAATGTGGTAGACATAGAGGTGCAACAAGTCAACTCAGTTGAATAAAATTTGTATTATGAAATGTTTACTACTACTTAGGAAATATCTGATAAAAAGAGATGGATTGAAATTGTTGGAAATAGAATCAAACAATAGTTAAAACGACAAATCATGAAGTCAAATTCATGTCACTTTCAAATAAATAAAAATAAATCTTTCTTCCGTCTAAACAGAAGTTTGAAACAACTCATATATGTCATCATTCTTATTAATGGTGTCAACAATGGATTATTTGCACAACAATCAGAGAATAGAGGAATGGTCAAGAATGTTCTCATACCAGCCACAAACAATGGGAATGGTCCTATCGAGGTGACACTTCATTTAGAATATCAGTTTTGGAGAGAAACATTCGATGGAAAAACTTATTACCTGGGCATCAGCTACAAAACTATCGGATTGAGTTGGAATCAAAATGGCGGATTCAGGATGAATGGGAAAGTATACATGCCCAATGTACTGATGGCCGCCGACCATAAGGGATACCAAGGATTTGAGCAAATAAAAGTGAGTGGCTTAAGCATGGAACTGCAAATAGCTGGAATAAATGGGAGTTTTCTTTATAACGATAATTATTACAGTCGTGCTCGATTAGCAACAATTGGTAAAGATGAGTCGATTAATAAATTTAATATAAATATTCTTTTCCCAGTAGTAAAATATGTCAACTGGGAAAATGATGGAGACCTGAAATCAAGGGTTGCAGCTATAGCTAATAATAATGGGCAAAAGCAAAATAATACACCAAACTCCACCAATCAAAACACTACCCGTAATAACCAAACCAATACAAGTCCCGGAATAACTGTTCAAAACAAAAAAAATGCAGTCAATAGCAATCAACAACCGGTCAATTCAGTTAGTAACACATATAATTCAACCAATAAGGCTAGTACTTCGGCAAATAATAATCCAGTTAATAACCCCGCAGATAACATAAAATTTCAGCAAATACAAAATGATCAACTCACTACCAACGTTAATAACGCATTAACAAAAATGGCCAATGATCAAATTGCAATGAAATCTTACAATGAAAGTATCAATGATTACAAAGACATGTTAAATGATGCACAACAACTTTCCGGCAATTATAATTCAATACAAGACATTGAAAGGGAATTTGCAAGTAAACTATCAAGCATTCGTGGGATTACCAGTAATATTCAAGATCAACAAAATGCAAAATTAGGCTATGCAATCGGATCAAAATTCAACACAGATGCAACAGAAGTAGCAATTGGACAGGGAATAAACTTGATAGGGAATATAATTAATAGTGCAAAAGCTGAAAAAGATGCTCGGCTCGCACAAGAAGAACTGAGGCACCAAAAAGCAATGGAAATCAAACGATTTGAGGAAAAAAGACAAATAGCTTTAACAGAAATGAGAAATGAACTATTCAAAAGGTTCCCAGACGCCTCTCCTCCCCCTCAACAATTGAAAATTGAAAAGAATATCATCTATTTCTTTGCATACATTATTGATAAAAATAAAATTCAGGATAAACTAGCCCCTATTACAGTCACCAATATATTTCCTGTTTCAAAATTTGATGATGGAACATTCCCCTACAAGGTAAGTATCACAAACAAATTGGCAGGAATAGCACCAGGGAATATCAACTTGACTGGATTCTTTGACTCGCCCGAAAAAGCTGAAGAGGTCAGAAACCTTTTTATCAAATTAGCTGAAAGTAGTCAGTTAACTGTTAAAGAGTATCAGTTAAAAACAAATTCAACCTTATCTTCAAATAACAATAAAAACCTTGCTGCTGATTTTTGGGAAAACGGAAAACATGCTGACAGTTCACAGTTGAAAAAACAACCGAAAAAAGATAGTTTTTGGGAGGATTAAACACAACCCTGCTAATCCAGTTATTATTAAATGTTTTAAAGAAAAATTATAGGTATTGAAATAATCAATCATAACATTTGTATTTTCTGGTAAGATCCTGAATAAGTTAACTTAGGTTTACATCAAAAGCACTTATCAATAAGTTTTCAATCATATTATTTTCCTGCCTGTTTTGGCTTTGTAGTTGCAGCGAAAGGACTGCCTTG
Source organism: bacterium (assembly GCA_046303675.1). GTDB lineage: Bacteria > Bacteroidota > Bacteroidia > Chitinophagales > Chitinophagaceae > Pollutibacter. Next base: position 3,059 of record JBKCFW010000033.1, on the reverse strand, counting down.
GATATACAGTGCAGGAAAGGAAATGAAGGAGAGTCCATTGATTCATTGGTTAAAGCTAATTTTGACCTTCACTTCCGGAATGGTTCATTCAATCCAGGTTATACCAATGATTACTGGTGGATCAAAGTCAATGTCACCAATAATGGCAGAGCTGCAACAAAATATATCCTACTCAATAACCCACATGTCAATCACATCACAGTTCTTGATCCTACTTCAAAAACGAGACTTCAATTGGGTGATAAAAATGTATTCGGTAAACGACCGGTGAATTATAGCGACTTCGCCATACCCCTTGATTTAGCAGCGAACGAACATCGAACGATTTTTATCGGGGTGGATAAAATTGGAGAGTCACTACAAATCAAGGTCGATCTGGCTGATGCTGTCAATCTGGAAAGAATGATCAATATGAAAATGTTGACGACAGGACTCATCATGGGATGGATGCTATTGATAGTATTCATTGTGATGCTGATCTGGTTTTATACCAAAGAAAGATCAAACTTATTTTACTCGGCGTATATCATCAGCATCACATTATGGATTTTTTCCAATACGGGAGTTGGGTTTCAACTATTATGGCCTCGTTCGTATGAATTCAACAACATCTCACGACCATTTTTCCTGTTTTGCGCCGCATGCTTTTTTGCACTAACCCTGCTAACCTATTTTAAAGAAAATAACTTCAGTAGAATAACTAGAAAAGCCCTTAAAGTTCAAATATTTTCATCGATTCTGATGATCATGATCTTGACACTTGTTAACGTCAATCAAATTCCGATAAACTATAAATTTAAATTCCTGATACTCGTACCAGTACTGATCGGAATATTTGCACTAACATCATTTCTTCATGTTTTTGCAAATTGGCGCGCGTCTACCCAATTCAGCGGTTTCTATTTCTTTGGAATGATCTTTTTCCTATCCATTTCAATTTGTCAGAATTTATTTCAATTTGGACTAAATACAGCATTTTTGGAATTCATCAATATCCATGGTCCAAGCATAAGCCTGGTTGGTGAGACCAGCATTATCGGTGCGGGATTTGTGTTTAAATTCAATAAAGAAAAGGAAAGTGTCCAAGCTGAACTTATGGCACAACGATTTGCCCTTTCCAAAGAAATCATCAATATTCAGGAATTGGAAAGAAAAAGAATCGGGCAAGACTTGCATGATTCTATAGGTGGACTTCTGGCTACATTAAAAATTTACCTTGTCAAGGCAGGACCTGATGCTGCCAATATCTACCTCAACAATTGCAAAAAAATTTTAGAACAGTGTGTGCATGAAATAAGAATCATTATAGACAACCTTGTGCCTCAAAATATACACCTGCATGGTTTTTCAAAAGCTTTTGAATTGTTCATTGCTTACAGCAAGGGGTCAACTGATGCAAACATCATTTTTTACCACGAAATAAAAAGCAAACTGAGTATATCCAGTCAGACTGTTCTATATAGAATACTAACAGAACTATTGAACAACTGCATCAAACATGCAAAGTCATCTGAAATAAATATCAGTATCATTGAGGAAAAAGAAGAAATTCGAATATTATTTGAGGATAATGGTGTTGGATTCACAACAAACACAGAAAACAATGGACACGGATTAAAAAATGTTCTTAACAGGGTAAAGTTCCTTAATGGAACCATGCATACAGAAAGTAGTCGTGATGGGACCACCATCATCATCCAAGTTCCAGTTTTACCCCATTTGTTTTCAAATGCCTAAAACAATGAAAAGAATAATTCATATTGACGATCACTTGCTCTTCGCTGAAGGGATCAAGTTACTTTTTGAAGGACATAAGGAATATAAGCTGGAAGATCATTTTACAAATACTACAGATGCCATCAGTTATTGCAATAAAAATATTCCGGACCTTATGTTGATGGACTACTACCTGCCAGAAGGTAACGGACTTGATGCTGCTGAACCCTTCATGAAATTTAATCCAAAACCAAAAATCATTTTCTTGAGCATGGTCAATGACCACTTTATCATACAGGCCGCTCAATTAAAAGGCATTAATGGATTCCTATCTAAGAATATAGGACATGAGGCTTTATTTTCTGCCATAGATGCAATTTTTAAAGGAGAATCTTGCTTCAAGAGCATTAATACCGAAAATGATTCAAACCCTGGTTTTCTGCACTTGCTCAGCAAAAGAGAAAAACAAATTGCCAAATTGGTGGCAAAAGGATATTCAACCCCCAAAATTGCCAGTACGCTGTTCATCAGTGAACTTACCGTGTCTACACACCGCAAAAACATCATCCGTAAGCTCAATCTTGAAAACTCTGTTCAGCTGGGAAAATACATTGACCTGTTTAACTGATAGGATCAAAAGATGATTTTTGTCATATTTTGGCCGACCTACCGTCATAAAATATGGCCCAACAATGTTTGAATTTTGTATCAAACATTAAAAAAGTCATATGAACGGAAGAATACTTGAACTTTTCATGAAAGAAAACGACGCCTGGGATGACCTGATCAACAGACACAGCAAAGAGATTCCAGATTTGGAGAATATGATCAACGCCATCTTTGATAAAAAAAAGTATGTTGATGAAGAAGTCATCTCCAATGTCAACGTACTCAAAAATGAGTTCAGAGAACAGGGCAACCATATGATCTCCATCAGGGAAGCGCTGGCAGAACAGCAAACCTACCTTGCAGATGAAAAAAGAAGAGAACCATTCCCAGTAAAAACATTGATGAGCCAAAACGCCCTTCGCGAGCGCATCAGAACCGTTGAAAAAAAATTCCTTGATTTGAAATGTAATTATTTGAATTATGTGGCGAGTGCTTTATAATACAAGGGACAGGGGACTAGGGAATACAAGATTGAACGATGATTATAGAAATTATGAAGATTAAGATGAAAAAATATTTCAATTAAAAGAGTCGAGGTTATGTTAATAAATAATCAAGAAGACTCCTCGTCCGTAGCCCCCTGTCCCTCGTCCCTTACCTCCTCGTCCCCTGTCCCTCGTCCCTCATCCCTGCCGCCCACCTGCCACCATTGTGGTGAAACCTGCGATGAATTG
>JBKCFW010000032.1:0-3098 GCA_046303675.1 bacterium | reverse complement strand
TACCAAACCAACACATACCGCAAGGAAATAAAATTCAGTTTGTGAGTTTATTTGATATCCCCAGATACAAATACCTATCCATACAAGTATTGCAGTGAGCAGGGTAGGGATGTTCCCGATCTTTTTTGATAATCTACTGAGTGCAAGTGCACCAATGATCGCAACAAGTTGAATGAGGATGATCGTGAGTATCAATTTCGGTTCGTCTTCGTCTCTTGGGAAGATCTCTTTTTTGCTGAAACTCGCAGCCACCAGCATAACGGTTTGCACACCAACACTGAAAAGAAAAAATGAAAAGAGATATCTTTTCAGGGCCGGGATCTGTTTTGCCTCGTTCCATACCAGACGTAACTCGTGAAATCCATTAACTAAAATGTGCTTCTTTCTTTTTTTATTGCTCTCTGAGTTATTCGGCAGAATGGACAATGGTATTTGTGCAAATCCCAGCCACCAAAGCCCTACGAGTAGAAATGAAAGTCGTGGTCCGATCGTTTTATCCTCCGTACCCAGTCCAAACCAGGTTGGTTGAAGGATGATGACAAAGCATATGATCTGCAACAGCACACTGCCAATGTATCCCAATGCAAAACCTTTTGCACTGAGTCTGTCTCTGTCTTCCGGAGCTGCAATGTCAGGCAGATAGGAGTTATAAAAAACCAAACTACTCCAAAAGCCAAGGGCTGCTAAGGAGAAAAAAATAATGCCGTATTCAATTCTTTCCGGCGTAAAGAAGTAAAGAAGTCCGCATGCTGCAGCACCCATAAAAGTAAATACGCGCATGAATGCTTTCTTGTTGCCCCTGTAATCCGCCATGGAAGAAAGTATAGGGGAAGTAATGGCTACGATCAGAAAAACAATAGCCAGTGCATAATTCTGTAAAGCGGTGTTGATGATCTTGAGTCCGAAGAAGTTGACGTACGAAAGTTCTCCCTGCGCTTGATTGGTTGTGACTGCTACATAATAAGCAGGGAAGATGGTCGATGTGATAACAAGATTATAACTGCTGTTGGCCCAGTCGTACATGGCCCAAGCATTCTTGATTTTTGTGGAGCCTATTTTCATTTCTCAGAGTTTCCCTGTCATGATCATGAGTATCAATACTCCACCGATGAGGATCCTATACCAACCAAAGATCCTAAATCCGTTTCTCTGTAAAAACCCGATGAAGAATCGGATCGCCAACAATGCTACAATGAATGCTGTTAGACTTCCTACCATCAGCAACTGAATGCCTTCTGTATTCAATACAGCTGGTTCCTCTTTCCAAATATCATACAAACTTTTGATGGTTGCAGCACTCATGGTAGGTACAGCCAAAAAAAAGGAGAATTCGGCTGCGAGTGACCTCGTCAGCTTTTGTTGCATTCCGCCTATAATGGTGGCAGCGCTTCTGCTGAGTCCGGGCAGTATTACGGCCAGGACCTGATAACATCCAATAAAGAATGATTTTTTATAACTGATCTCCTCTTCAGTCAACACTTCTGTACTGCGAAACCATCGGTCAACAAACAGCAAAACTGCACCACCTGCAAACAACACGATTGAAATAAAGAGTGGATTTTCCAGGCTGTTGTCGATATGCTTTTTAAACAGTGCTCCAAAAAAGAGCGCAGGGATTATTGCGATGAACAGTTTGATGTAAAAACTGAACTTTTTGAAATCGATGAATTTCTTCCAGTACAACACTACTACTGCGAGTATGGCGCCGAACTGGATGACCACCTCAAATAACTTGGTGAACGCATCATCCTCAATGTTGAAGAATGTAGCAGTGATGACCATATGTCCGGTTGAGGACACCGGAATAAATTCGGTTAGTCCCTCAACAATTGCGATGATGATGGCCTGAAAGATGTTCATTGATTGTGTATGGCAGGACTCAGGAGTTGCTCTTTCCTTTTTTCATGATCGCATATACCTCTATGAGCAAGCCAACCATGATCAGCAATGGGGCAATGGTGATCCTGGTTGTGCTGTATATAACCTTTTCATCAAACACATTGGGATCTTCGCTTTTGCCACCACTCATCAGGAATAGTCCGATGACGATAACAACAACTCCGATGAGCATCCACAACAGATTATCTTTTTCAAAAAGCGATGTCTTTTTATTTTCCATGTTCCGGTATTTTATCAATAAAGATCGTCAAGTTTCATTTTCAGGTATTTGGTAACACTCCTGTGTGTGCTGATAAATGTAATGCTAATTCCAATCAGTACCAGCAATAAAAATAGCAATGCCAGCAGCGTGTTGTCGCGCAAAGCCTTGATCTCAGGAAGCCACCAGTTCTCAACCCCGTAAATAATGATGTTGAGTGCTAAGATGGCAAGTCCTGCGCTGTACAATCCATTGATGACCGCTCTTTTATCAAATGGCTTTGAAATGAACCATCTGGTGGCACCTACCATCTGCATGGTTTTGATCAGAAACCTGTTTGAGAACATCGCCAGCTTGATCGTATTATCGATCAGTATGATAACGATCAGTGCAAGGATCCCTGCAAGTGCTAATAAAAAATATCCGGTCTTCCTGACAATGTTGTTCAGGTTGCTCACCACGGCATCAGGATACTTTACCTCGCTGATGATGAAATTCTTGGTTATTTCTTTGCTGATCTTGGTCAGACTGTCTTTATTGACATAATCCGGCTGCAAATAAAAATCAATGCTTGCCGGCAAGGGATTGTAATCAAGCACTTTGTTCCAGTCCTCATTTCCATCGCCGATGAACTTTTTACGAGCCTGCTCTTTTGTGGTATACTCTACTGCACGTGCATAGGGTTTGGATTCGATGGCTTTTTTAACCATGTCGATGTCACGCTGCGGACTTCCCTCCCTGATGAACGCGTTTACCTGCACACTGCCCTTGAAATAGCTTTCCAATTTGCTGGCATTGATCACCAGCCATCCCAGCATACCAAGGATAAACAACACCAAAGCCACACCCAATATGGCCATAAAATAAGAAGGTTTACTCCGCTTCATCGATTCCTTGCCCTGTGTTGTCATATGCTGATTGAATTTTAGTACCTTTTCCCTTTTTGCTTGAGGTATCAAAAATAGCAATTTTAAAGCGTTTGTGTATTTTTGCGCCACCC
>JBKCFW010000031.1:0-6668 GCA_046303675.1 bacterium | reverse complement strand
CTTGTGAGGTGACCAAGTTAGGCCTACCCACATTTACGGCTCCAAAATTATAAGTCCCGGCGTTAGTAGAGGCAGTAGCATCTTTACGCCAGCTAATTTCTGCTGGATTAGATGAGTTAAATGACCCACTACCACCACCATGGTAAACAATCCCTTGAGGACTAGGGCTCTGTAAGGTTGCATTGGCAAGTAAATGATTATTTTTATGTCCATCAGTAGTTACATCCTGCGCCACCCAATAACCATTTCGGTTGGAGGATAAATCAGGTAAATCATACCATGAACTGGTAGCTATATTTCCTGTATTGGAGGATACGATTGCCGGATTGAAGTTAAGCTGATTGGTTCTATAGGTAGCCTGATTAGCCTCTGTTGTTTGTTGAGCATGATTGGCATTATTAGTTTGATCCAACCAGTTATTAAACTTGGTATTGTCAGCGGTTACATTTGTTTCTGTTTTTGTATAGACATCTAGTCGCATCGCGCGGTATTGATAATACCCTCCTGGGAAAACGCGTATATATCGACAAGATACTGGTGAACTAAAATCATTGTAACGAGGAGTATTATTGTCAAAGTTTCCATCAAACCTACCTAAGTTGGTCCAATTTGTACCATCACTAGATACTTGAACACTATAGTCTTTTGTCCAATAAGCATAACCTGCAGCACCTAGTGTTGCAACACCGTCAATACTTTGAACACTACCCAAATCCAACTGAATCCAACCTTTTGGAGATCCTGTAGCACCATCGTTAGTACCTGGTATCCATGATCTTGTAGTATTTGTAAATAATGAGTTAGCTTTTACCCAGTTCACGTCCAACTCACTTGAAACTGTTCGATTTGCGGCTGAAACATTTTTCAAGGGATAAGTAACATTTTTAACTCCTGCATCTGCTCTTAACCAAAGCAAAGGATTGGCAAAAGAAGAAGAGGGTTTTACAGTAGAGGAAGTAGGGGTAAAGGAATAAACAGTATTGTTACCCGGCCAATTAGCATTAAGATTACCATTGTATGACGTTAATCCACTAACGGTGATTGATGTGTTGGTTGAAACGATAGCACCTCTATCGGTAGAAGTAATACTCAGATATTCATTGGCAGCGACAAGTCCTCCCAAACCGATGGATGCAGTATTTGCAAGATTTGTATTGCTAGCCCCATAAAGGTATTCCACTTTATTTGATGTCTCGTATAGCTTAACCTGGAAATTTTGAACAGTCGTATTGGTGGTGCTATTGGTGACTTTCCATTGAACGGTAAGAACTCTATTCGGTGCGGTACCACTGCTTACAAAACTTACTCCCCCACTTGAAGCAACCGCTGATGTGTACATATCATCCCACCAAGGCATCAACTTAGGTGTATTGGTAGTAGAAACGATAGCATTTGCACTTTCAGTAGTCACTGCTGTTGAACCTAAGCGAACTAACCCAGCAGCATTTGCAGAAAATTGTGTATAGTTTACTCCTAAGTAATTAAAGGTAAAACCTATATTCCGTACTGTAGAAGCAGCCCCTACGGTTGAACCCGCGTTGACAATGGTTGTACCTCCGGTAATGTCTGCATAGGTAGTGGTGCCAGACTCAAAACGATAATTATTGATTTGCGCAAACCCTGCACTAAACGATAGCATCGTTAGCATCAGCAAGGCAAAACCTCTTTTCATCATTCCATTAATTTTCTGGTTCCAATTGATCGAAACGGAATTCATTCCAAACATAATAGCGTATTGAAGTTCAGTTGAAATATCTGCAGAGCAGGAACCTGTTTCCTGCTCACCTTGATGTAAAAAAAGTGAAGAAGAATTTTTTTTAGAAAATTCTGTAGAGAAATTAGTTGGTTCAAAACCCTTAACCATTCGGTGTTTTGACTCAACACTACTTATGATCATCATGTAGTTATTTTGGGTAAACGAACATCCATCCGTGAGATTTTCACGGAAAAATAGTCGTCTGTTATTAAGCAGCAATTTAATTGTAGTGATTATCAATTTGTTAAAAAGACGGGTACATATACGTGTACCTTACACCTATATGTACGTAGCGAAGTCAAAAAAAATAGCGAATTTGCTGCAGTTGATGAAAGTATAGTACATCAATATGTACTATCTATAAAGTATTAATAACCAATACGGATATGATTAACGTATCAATTGTTGAAGATGATAAGATCATTGGGAATGCGGTTGTCCATTTTCTGAGTACACAATCTAATATATCCGTGATCGGTCATCACCCCAGTTTGGAAGAACTTCAGAATTCATTTAAAAACTATACGGAACATCCCAATGTGGTGATACTGGATATCGTCCTACCTGGTGCCTCAGGAATTTCAGGGATAAAAACCATAAAAGACCATTGGCCAGAAGCGGATATTATCATGTTCAGCGTAATGGACGATAGTGAAAGCATTTACCAGTCGCTCTGCGAAGGGGCTATAGGCTACATCACCAAAGATCTATCCATGCAGGAAGTATTGAATGCCGTAGAAGATGTTGCTGCAGGTAAAGGAATCATGAGCTCCTCCATTGCGCGAAAAGTAGCGGAGCATTTTCACGTAAAGAAAAAAATGGATGAAGGGCTAACGCCTCGTGAAATGGATATCGTACATGGCATCACGGAAGGACTAAGCTATAAATTACTGGCGCATAAACTGGGTATCTCTATCGATACCGTCCGTAAGCACATCAAAAGTGTTTATAAAAAATTACAGATCAACAGCAAAGCGCAGTTGATGTCGAAGTATTTTACGAAGAATTAGCCAATAGCGGAATAGGAAAATAAAATACGCTCTTTTAGCGCGCTGCCCCAATGTAACATTATACTACCAGATACACTTCAAAACCATCTGAATCTTTACGGAATGTGATTTTCTCTGCTCCCATTTTCCGCGCTCTCAGTCGCATGCTTTCCAAACCCATTCCGCCAGAACGAATTTCAGTATCCGTATTTTTACCGTTATCGGTGATCTTCAAATGAAGTTTGTTTTTCTGAAGAGAGAAATGAAATCGGATCAGATCACCATTGGAATGCTTTAATACATTATGGATGGCTTCTCTGGAAATCATGAGCAGATCTCTTTTCTGCCGTATCGTCAATGAAAATTCCAGATCAATTTGTTCACGAGTCATCTGAAAATCAAATGGCGTATTCGCTACCGCATGGTTGCCGATTTCATTGATACGATCGAAAAGATTCACAATTGGATCCGTGTTTTTTTCAAGACTCCACAATACATCACGGAAGTTTGCATTGATCTGTCGCCCATAATCAATGATCTGCTGCAATCGTTTGTCTTTAAAATCGGCCTCATTCATCAGCGATTGAGCAGCATAAATGGATTTGGTAACGGTAGTACCTACAGCATCATGCAGCTCATTGGATATCTCTTTTCTGAACAGGAGGATCTTTCTCAAATTTCGCATGCGGATCCAAATGAAGATACCTGTTAGCACCAGTATGAATAAAATGATCAGTACGTTGAACCAAAGGGTCTTATAAAAAATAGCTGGAACCAGTAGATTCAGATTCAGAATATTGGAGGCATATCCATCGTTTCCAATTGCCCTGATCTGAATCAGATGCCTTCCCGCTGGTAAAGAAAACAATTGCAATGAGGTGCGATTCCCCATATCCACCCAATCAGCCTGTACGCTTTTCATACGATACTGGTAAGTCAGCTGATCACTGTTTATAAGATCATTCAGGGAATAGCTAAGATCGATCGAGGCTCCTTCCAAAGGCAACGTTACTTGATCTCCATCTTTTAGATCATAGCGAATGGTTTCCTTGTTGGTAGCACTGAAGATTCTCGCCATATTGAATTGAAATATCGCAGGCTTGATCGTATCTCGATATTGATCTGGATCGATCTCAACATATTCAGCAATATTGCCAAAATATAATTTCCCGCTTCTACTTCGAAGTGATGAACTGCGGTTGAATTCATCATTCGTAAAATAAATGGGTGCATGAAAGGAGCGAATAGAACCATTCTGTGGAGATAATCGAAAAACGCCTTTATAGGTGGCAAACCAAATTTCTTGGTTTTTATCTTCCACTATGGATACTATTCGATTATTAGATTTCCCAAAAATGCGGGAATAAAAAAATTGAGGAGCTGAACCATTGAATGGGATAAAAGCAAGTTCCCCATCAAGCCCAGCGTATAAACCTGTTTGGGTTGGATAAAAACAATTCACTTCATCAACGGGAAGAGAACGATGTTTTGGCTTGCCCACAGCATAATGATCCATGATCTCCCACTGCTTATTCAATACCAAAATCCCTGAGGTACCCCCAACCCAAATCTTACCATCTGTATTTACCCAAATCGTTTTGACCTGCATGTCTGACAGATCTTTTCCTTGGTGTACCAATGTTAATCGATTGATCCCTTTTGACAGATCTTTGGTTTGGTACAACCCATTGAGCGTTCCTAAAAAAATAGTTCCATCAGGAGATTTGGCAGTAGCAATGAACTGTAGCGGTGAATTTTCTTTTACAAATAATTGTTTGACTTTAAGATCTTTTCTGGTTAATGAATACAGCTTACTTCCCTCCGTTACCAGTAGCAGATCGTTCTGGTATTCCAGAAAAGTGTGCGTAACCAGATTTAGAGGAGTGGATTGAATAGATTTTTTCTGTGGATCATATACCCCCAGTTTATCATAGGAGAAAAATAAAATCCGCTTATATATAGTGTCTTCATAAATAGCACGCTGCACATGCACTTGTTGATCACCAAATGCATTGATTACCCGGAAAGGAGTGATCTTACGAACAATGATCAATCCCTGATTCGAAATGATATAGACATCATCATTAAGATCACCCTTGATCTTTTTAAATTCAGTACTCTTCCCTACTGGCGGATAAAGTGGGTATATCGTATTTTCTTTATCTCTGAAAAAGAGCTGATGGTTGTCGGTTATAAAAAATAGATTGTTTTCTCCGATTTCTTTGTACCCGGTCGTATTTTTTAATTGAGCGGTAGTGACAAAATCTGCTATACGCGCATCAAATTTTCTTATATAATCTTTACTACTCAATAGTACCTCACTCTTTTTCGTGAGATAAAACCGGTTCACATAGGTAAAAGGAGAAATGAGTAATGTCTTTTTTATCTTACGTGTATCCAGATCGAAAAGGATACAACCGGTTTGAAGCGAAAGGCAAAAAAGCGTTTGGTCTTTGACCAGTATATTGATAATATTATTATCCCCCATAGGAACGACCTCTATTTGTCTAGTTTTGGGGGTATAAAAAAATAAAAAACCTTCTCTTGAACTGAGGATGATCTGATCTTTATAAAAGACCATATCATGTATATAGATATTTGGTTTCAGATTCACTTTAGTTATGGAACAATTCCATGGATTGATCGTATAAAATCCTGTTGATCCGGCAGCATAAATGATGGAATCCGTAACCAGCAGTTTGGTTAAATGCCCCAGTGTTTTACCCGACTTAGAATCGGTGGAGAAATGTAGGGAGTTCTGTCCAGCATATCGCGTGATTCCAAAATCAGTTGCTACCCAAAGAAAGCCTCGCTTATCTTTTATACAATCGTTTACATTATTGGTATTTAATCCATTGGCTATATTGATCACAAAATATTGGAACTGGCCATCGTTAGCATAGGCCCTCCCCGACATTTGGAAGAAAGCCAGGACACAAAGAATCAGAATAGAATACCTACGCATATAGATTAAAGCCATTAGTCAAATATAAATTTCTTTAGGCATTGGTGAGAGGGAAATGAACATGAATAGATAACATTTTTTAAGTTTGTACGTACAGCTGATAAGGAAAAACTAACTTTACACCTCATTATTTTTAAGTAGATAGTTATAATTATGAGATTCATTGTTGCTGCGTTTTTGATCATGGCATCATTCCCCGCTTTTACTCAGTATAAGATCAATATCAATTATACCAAACCTAAAGATTCGATACTTTTCTTTCGGGTATCCACTTTTGATGATAAACTGTTTATCCCAAAAGATACTCTAGTGATGGGTAAGAAAACAGCAAAGATCATCTACGATAAATCTATTTTTGGGGGGATATATTACCTCTATTTGCCGCAGTCGAGAAAAAAGATCATGCTTTGCCTCGAGAACAATGACAACTTCACGTTGAACTTGAATGGTGAAAATTGGGAAGATAGTCTCACCTGCACCAATGCAAAAAACAAAATATTTTTAGATTACCAGAAGCTGGAAAATAAATATCAATATCTCGATAGCCAATATAGTGATATGCAGAAAAAAGGTAATGCTACTCTAAAGGCAAAAGAGGCTCTGTATAAAATAAAAATAGATACACTCTCTGCATTTCGACATAAAGCTATGCTTACATTGAACCCTGGTGGATTGCTGTACAAATATTTCAAGATACTGAACGAGCGTGATGCTTATGCTCCTAATAGAAATGATTACAATGGGCGTGAAGCATTTATAAAGAAATTCAATTTCAAAGATGCACAACTTTATTTCACCCCAATTCTGAAAGATATCTTGTACGAATATTTATCGGCCTATCCCCTATCCGCCGATAGTACACTCAAAGGAATAGACGTGATCATGTCTAAAATGGATTGTAAGGATAAACCTTATGCTAATACATTCAATTACTTCAGCTCTATCCTTCAGAATAGTT
>JBKCFW010000030.1:0-14411 GCA_046303675.1 bacterium | reverse complement strand
AATATTATCGGTGACTCATGTTAAATGTGAAATGGTATAAAATAAGGAAGTTCATCTCTCATAAATCTAAACAACCAATTACCTGAACTAGTTTTGTCAATCGAAAGAAAATTTAACCAATTCAACAACAGTATTGCATGGTTAGTAAAACGTATTACAAGACGAAGGACTATTGTAAAGTTACTTTCTGTGTTTCGCCTGCGAATGCAGGGGCAGTTGAGGTTCTCGGACTTAATAATGACTGGTCTTCGCCATTATCCATGCGAAAGGGGAAAGATGGCAGCTTTAGTGTCAGCATTCAACTTCCCAGAGAATCGGTACACGAATTCAAGTACTTGTTTGATAAGATGGTTTGGGAAAGTGATCCGATGGCAGATGGTGAGGTGCCTAATCCCTTTGGGACCACAAATAGCGTTTTGTCAGTTTAGGTCGGCTCCAATGATGATGACTGGTATAATTTATTCTCTAACTTAGGGGAATGGAGATCATTGAACTCAGATCAAAGAATGAAGGATTCACTTGGCTGGACATCACGGGTCCCACAATTGAGGAATTGACGGAGGTCAGTAAGCAGTACAACCTCAATAATCACAATTTACTTGATTGTATGGAACCTGATCATCTTCCAAAATTTGAGGAAGATGATGATTTCAATTTTATCATTCTCAGAAAAGTACTTTCAAATAATCCCAAAGGAAATAATATTCATTCGCTCAGTACGAAAATTGCCATCTTCTATAACGACAAGACCATAGTTACGATTCATAGACTGCCTCAGCCAGACGTATTTAACTCATGTGAGCAGTTTGTAACAAGCGGTAAGGCAACATCGGTAAATCAACTCTTGTTAAAAATAATCGCCAAGGTGCAAATGAGTTATACAGAATTTGCCCAAAAATTGAATCATCAGATCGACAGTTTTGAAACAAGATTATTTGCTAGAAAAACAACTACTGAGTCGATCGAGAGTTTATACATGCTCAAAAGGAGAACCGGACTTTGCAGAAGATTGTTGTTGTTGACCGGCGAGGTCGTAAGTGCCCTGCAACACAGGCAGAAAAAATCAAATGAGTTGCAAGACATCAGAGATGCCCAGGCCAAACTACAGTTATATTATGATCAGCTGATTGAAGATGCAATCAACATGGTGAGTACTTATATGTCGTACAATGCGCAGAAGACCAATGAGGTAATGAAGGTGTTGACCATCTTTTCAGCCTTTTTTCTACCCTTAACATTTATAGTAGGGATATACGGGATGAATTTCGATATCATGCCCGAGTTAAGATGGCGATACGGCTACTTGATGATCATGTTGGTGATGCTGCTCATCTTTATTGTTATTTACACCTGGTTTAAGAGAAGAAGGTGGTTGTAGTGAATTGAATAAAATCGTCCTAGCTTATCCTTGTTTGTATTGTTCAAGAAACTCAGCAATAGACTGATCCTGGCTCAGCCCCAGTTTTTTTCTCAATCTGTATCTGCTGATCTCAACACCTCTTACCGATATATTCATTAGTTGAGAAATCTCTTTTGAGGATAAATTAAGCTGAAGGTATGCACATACTTTAAGATCAGTATTGGTGAGTTTTGGAAAACTTGATTTGAGGTTTTTTAAAAAGTTATTGTTGATCTCATCAAAGTGACTTGCAAATTTTTCCCAGCTGGCTGTATTTTTTTCAATATCATTTAACCAATGCAGCGCTTTTTTAATATCGTGGTTTTCGTTTGTGTTCCTGTACATCTTTTGGAGCTCTTCCTTGACTTTAACTAAAGCATCACTTCTTTCCACCAACTGAATGGATGTATCAGCAAGTTCTTTTGTTTTGAGTAAAATTTCACTTTCCAATTTTTCATTTCTAAGTTTTATGATCTCTTTTTCGTTCTTCTCAATCTCAAGTTGATGAAGCACATTCATTTGACGTTGTTTTTCTAGATAGATCAGTTTTTGTCGAAGTAATTTTTTTCTTTGATATTGTCTGATAAAGTGTATAGACAATCCAATAAAAAGCAGGTAAACAAAATAAGCCAGATAAGTTCTGTACCATGGGGGCGTAACATAAAAAGCATATTGAACCTCGGCCGATTCATTACCAAGATTGTCTTTTGCCTTTACGTTGAATGTATAATTCCCATAGGAGAGGTTAGTATAATCCTTCTCTGACTTTGAGGACCAGTCGCTCCATTTCTTGTCGTATCCATCTAACTTGTATGAGTAGACTATATTTTTTTGAATTCCATAAGCTGGAGAGCTAAATTCGAAATGAAATGAGTTGAAGTTGCTGCTTAAGGTAACAGCATCCAGATCTTCATCAATCTTATTTGCAAGTTTATCCTTGATCAAGTAACCTCCAAAAATTGACGTGTCAATTTTACCGCTGGCTTTGATATTTCCTAGGAGAACAACTGGTTTATTTTTATTGGCTTTGTATTTCTCGTAGTTTAAAAGAACAACACCTTTCTCTGATGCAATAAAAATATTTTCATTGTTGTATGGGTATATGTTTTCAAATCCTGACAGCACCAATCCGCTCAGTTCCGGGAAATAGGTGATTGTTTGAGACCCTTTTTCCTCTTGGTCTATGACACCGATTTTTTTACCACTGCAAAACCAAATATTTCCTTCTTTATCTTCTGTAAGGTATCGGACTTCAATATTCTTGAAGATCTCATTTAGAAATGATGCTTTTATGAATCGTCTTTTTTTCGCATCAAACTCATAAACGCCTTTACTCGTGGCGAATACAACGCGATTCTTTATTTTGTATACGTGATTTCCAAGTGAGGAGGGGAGTCCGTCTTTTTCGGTGAAAAGTTCTGCAGTATATTTTTTTTGATCAGGACTTAATGTAATAAGGTAAATTCCGCGGTATGGGTGTGAAGCCCATATTTTACCATCGTTGTCGAGTGTAATGAATCTTAGTGATTCATAGATGCCATCGAGATTCCCTGAATCCGTAAATTTATTATTTGCGAATTCAAGCATTTTAAGACCAGCGTATGTGCCAACGAGTATGTTTTTTGACGGACTGATCTTACTCATTGGAACAAAAAGCCATCCGGCATCTTTACTCATTCTGTTTGCGCGGGAATTAGCAATTTCAAAACATCCATTATTATGGGCCATCAATATTTTCCCATTGACCTCTTCGATTCTCCATACCTGACCTTCGCTTTGATCTATTTTGGAGAAGCTCCCTTTGGAAAATCCAAGATCATTGCTTTCATCTCTAATCAAAGCTTTATATGCCCCATCCGATGACCCGATGAACAATTGATTTTCATAGAGTGCAGTTGAAAACCCAGCGACATCGTCATCCGGTTTGGGTCTAATAAATTTTATTGCAGCGTTATATGCTATAAAACTTATTCCATTATTTAAACCTGCCCACAAATTGCCATCCTTGTCAAAAAAAGCACAAATAACATTATTGTTTTGAAGGCCTTCTTTTCTGGTGATTCGTTGAATGAGCTCTCCATTTTTATTCATTACTAGAATTCCTTCCGATGTTGTACTGATGGCGAATTCATTTTTGTTGATGATAGTGGACTTGCTGACAGTAATTTTGTTGTTGAGGTATACAAAGTCATTGTTTATGGTCAGGGAATCGCCCTTGATGAGGCGGTAAGCTTGAAACTCGTTTGAGAAAAGGAGTATCTCTTCATTCTCGCTTCCCATCAAGGCAGATAGGGTTGATCTTTTTATGAGGCTATTATTTTTTACTGGTATCCATTTTTCATTGTTGAACACATAAATCCCCTCGGTTTCATCTTGTGCATAGATCTTGCCATTAGCCTTTCGCAATAATTTCCAGGCTGAGATTGCCGGATAAATAGAAAAATGGTTGTTTTTAAGCTCCAGAATAATCCTCTCTGCCGCCCTGAAAAAAATGGATCCCCCCAAAATTTCAATGTCCCATACATCTGAGAAAGTCTGATATTGTTGAGGAAGGAGAGGTATCAGCGATGTGTATGTTAAGTTCCCTTTGTTATCTGGCTTGAAATATCCGAGTTCTCCTTGACCGCCAGTATAAACAACTCCATGTTGGTCTATTGCGATCGAGCGAACAATGGTTTTGTTTGGCAGTGGATGAAGTTTCCAATAATTGCCATCAAAAGTCACAAGTCCTTCATTATTAGCAAAATACATTCTCCCAGAATTGTCCTGATCTATATCCCATGTTTGAGAGCCTGCCCGGAAATCATTTTTATCATAATTGATAATTTGAGGTATTCCTATTGTATTTTGTCCAATGATCGATTGACAGAAGAACTGAAGGAATAATAATGTGATTGCCTTATTCATTATGAAGCAAGTTTAATCATCGTCTTAAATTTAACCATTTCATTAAACACATTATTCTGAAACTTGTTTTGATGTATTGCTGATGTATTTTATATTAATTGAAAATCAATTAATTGTAAAATTTTGATGTAGTAATGAAGTACTACAAAATAATCCCTCCGATAAACAGGTTGTTATTTTCATCGTCCATTTACTGATAAATTTTTTTATTCTAACCAAAAAACTGCTCATGAAAAAAGTTATGAAGTCGGCTTCTATGCTTTCTTTTTTGATCTTGCTTTCTCTGGCCACCTGGTCACAGGGGAAATCAGTTTCAGGAAAAGTAGTAGATGCTGCGGGCCTTCCTATTCCCAAGGCTACTGTCAATGTCAAGGGCACCAAGTCTTCGGCTTACACAAATGAACTAGGGAGCTTTAGTCTTGAATTGCCACAAGGCGCAAAGACAATTGTTGTTTCATCAGTTGGCTACGAAACCAAGGAGTTTACCATAACGCCTGGTCCGTTGAATTTTGTACTGGAGTCATCACAATCCATTTTGGATGAAGTGGTGGTTCTTGGTTATGGGGTTAAAAAAGTTACCAAAGTCTCCGGTGCGGTTGCCAGTGTAGGTGGTGCTGAAATAGACAAGTTAAAACCAGTCAGGGCGGAGGATGCTCTACAGGGAAGAGCATCAGGTGTCACGGTGGTATCTGCTGGTTCTCCGGGTGCAAAACCTACAGTGCTCATCAGGGGTATTCCTTCATATACTGGTACTGATCCTGTTGTAGTTGTGGATGGATCCATTCAGACATTGGACGACTTGAACTCGATTAACCCTGCTGATATCGAGGCCATCAATGTATTGAAAGATGCTGCAACAACTGCAATATATGGAGTCAAGGGTGGAAATGGGGTGATCGTTGTTACCACAAAGAGCGGCAGAAAGAATCAAAAAACCGAGATCAGTTATAGTGCCAATTATGCTGTCCAGGAGGTCCTTGATCAGATTGGAGTATTGAATGCATCAGAATATGGCGCAATCCTTAATGAGGGAAGTGTAACATCAGGTGGCAATTTGATCTTTCCTGATCTTTCCGTTTTAGGGGTTGGAACAAATTGGCAAGACCATATATTCAAGAGGGCTCCTATGCAGAATCATACGATTTCGGCAAGGGGTGGTAGCGAACGCGCATCTTATTTCTTGTCAGGAGGCTATCTCGGACAGGCAGGAATTGTTGGCGGGGGCGATAAGTCTTATTTCAACAGGATAAATGCTACCGCTAACCTGAGTTTTGATCTTACCAAGAAGTTGAAATTCATCAACAACGTTACGTTCACCAATATCAAGGGAGCGGGTGTACCAGAGAATGCGATCAACTCGGTCATTTCAAATGCGCTGAATTTTGATCCTACTGTTCCAGTTATGAACAACATCCCTAATACATATGGTCGGTACAGCACCAGTCAGTATATTCTCTCCGAGATCATCAATCCACTCACGCAACTTGAAGACACCTATAATAAAAGCAACACAAACAAGGTGTATGGAAAATTAGAGTTGCAATATGATCTCTTCAAAAATGTAAAACTCAATTCCCGTTTTGGATATACCAATACGGATGTGACTGGGAAAGCGTTTACTCCATTGTCATATTATGGTCCTGCTCACATTAATTCTACGTTGAATCCGGATGGAACTGCGAAGCCGGGATCAAACAACAGTGTGTATGAGTACAAGACAACTTATTTCAATTACACATTTGAGAATTTTGCCAACTATAATTTCAAAGTTGGACAGAAACACAATTTTGAAAATGTGATCGGTTTCTCCATGGCGAGGGTCACAGGAAATTCTCTGAATGGTTCTAGACAGGATGTCCCCTTCAACTCCTGGAATTTCGCAGATATTTCTTCAGCGACTGGTATTGCAACATTGAATGGTCTGGATGTTGGCTCATATCAATATGAAAGAAGAAACCTTTCTTATTTTGGAAGAACTGACTATGATTACGATGGCCGCTATCTGATTTCAGGTACAGTGAGACGTGACGGATCTTTTGCTTTTGGCCAGAATAACAAGTTTGCTAATTTCTTTTCTGGATCTCTCGGCTGGGTGGTTTCGAATGAGAAGTTTTTCAAACTCGATTTTATAAACTACTTAAAACTGAGAGGTAGTTATGGTGTTACCGGAAACGAAAATGTAAATCCGCAGTATCAGCGAATATCTACATTATTATACGCTTATGGTCTCGGACAAAACGCAGGGTATTCGTTTGGCACTGAGCCGACATCCATTGGCGCAACGATTGCATCTTTCAAAAATGACGATCTGAGGTGGGAGGAACAAAAGCAATTGAACGTTGGTTTTGATCTTCGTTTTTTAAAGAACAAGTTTTCATTCAGTGGAGATTATTTCAGAAAGGACATCAGCGGATTGTTGTTCACCCCAACATTATCACTTTATCTTGGAACAGCAGCATTGCCAACTGCCAACATTGGAACAACCCAAACGAGTGGTGTTGACTTGAATCTTGGATACACGGATCAACTCTCAAAAAATTTCAAAATTTCCACAAATGTCACGTATACCAAGGCAGTTAATATGGTGACTGAAACCAACAACGGGTTAATTACAGGCGGAGGATATGGAATACCTTATCAGAGTGTCACTCGATTTGAGAAAGGCTTTGCACCTGGATATTTCTATGGGTTTGTAACTGACGGACTTTTCCAGTCTCAGTCTGAAATTGATAATCATGCCACACAGCAAGGTGCGCAACCAGGTGATATAAGATTTGTTGACATCAACGGTGATAATAAGATTGATGGTAACGACAGAGCAAACATTGGGAATCCATTTCCTGATTTTACAATGGGCTGGGGACTTACGCTCGAATACAAAGGGTTCGACCTGAGTTCATATCTCTACGCTTCGGTTGGCAATGAGGTGTATCGCGCCTATGAGAGGAATCTTGCCATGACGAATAAGTTCAGGAATGTGTTGGGCAGGTGGACTGGTCCGGGTACAACAAGCGATGCAACCTTGCCAAGATTTTCATTCGTTGACGCAAATAACAATACAAGAGCTTCTGATCGTTATATCGAAGATGGATCTTTCCTAAAGATCAAGAACCTTCAATTGGGATATAGTTTTTCTCCCGGCGTGTTAAGGAAAGCGAATATTTCCAAAATCCGGATCTATGCCCAGGCAAGGAACTTGTTGACTTTCACAAAGTACAGTGGATTTGATCCAGAGATATCAGGAGGAATTTTTGATACTGGTGTTGACCGTGGGGCTTATCCTCAAGCGAGAAGTTGGGCAATTGGTCTTGATATTAAATTCTAATCAGAAAATCGCATAGTTATGAAATATGTAAAAATCATTGTTGGACTCGCAAGTCTCTTGTTTATCAATACAGGTTGCGAAAAATTTGTTGATTATGATCCTGTGGAGGATTATCAGATCACTGCGAATGATTATTTAAAGTCTGCCGACGATTATCAGAAAATGGTTGTTGGCGTGTACACACCACTACAGTGGCTCTACGCAAATCCTGTCATCGGAGATGTTGCATCAGATAATTCTGTTGCTGGCGGTGAAAATGCCACCGATATTCTCGGGCTTCAGCAGATCGATGATTACACGACGAATCCAAACAATTCATATTTAACGGAAGCATGGAAATCATGTTACGAAGGAATCAATCGTGCAAATTATCTTCATGAGAACAAGGCTAAGCTTGACTTCGTTGGTAAGGATGCATTGTATGGCGAAGTATATTTTTTAAGAGCGTATTATTATTTCGAACTGGTGAGAATGTTTGGTGATGTACCCCTATTCGTGGATAAGCGCCTAACTGCTTCAGATTCAAGAAAGTTTCAAAGAACTCCAAAGGCTCAGGTGTATGATCAGATTGAAACAGATCTTACTACCGCAATTGGGTCATTACCACCTTTAAATTCGCAAAAGGGCAGGGCCACAAGATATGCTGCTCAGGCACTTCTTGGTAAGGTGTTGCTGTATCAGGGAGAGTTTGATGCTGCTGCACAGATGCTTGAGAATGTAGTAAATGGACCTTTTACGTTGGTTACAAATTTTGCTGATATTTTCCTGGAGTCTGGTGAGAATGGTCAGGAATCCGTATTTGAAATTCAGTATTCGAATATCAGTCCATTTTATGACTGGTCAAACCCAGGAAGGGGACAGGGAAATCTTGCCGTTCAAATGTGCGGCGTGAGAAATCTGGAAGGAACCAGTCCTTATGAAAAAGGATGGAGTGCAAATCTACCTACACAAAATCTTGCTGATGCATATTCAGTAGGCGATCAGCGTAAGGCAGTAACCATATTGGATATCGAGGCATATAAAAATGCCAACCCTTCCATGAATATCAAATACCTGGTTGCCCCGTATAAAAACACAGGCTTGTACAATCAAAAATATCATCCAAGAAAAGGACAAACTTCAGGCCAGGTTGAATTGAATTATACCAATAACTACAGAACTATTCGATATGCTGATGTCTTGCTCATGGCAGCAGAAGCAAATAATCGTGCAAACACACCAAATGATGCCAAAGCACGGGGATATTTAAATACTGTACGTCGAAGGGCTTTTGGCGACCAGCTTCATGATGTCAATTCTTCAGGTGAAACCCTCAAGCAAGCCATCTGGGATGAACGCCGATTGGAACTTGCTATGGAGGGAGACCGTTTCTTTGATCTCGTTAGAACAGGTCAGGCTGCCTCGAAGATCACTGGTTTTGTAACTAACAAAAGTGAACTATTCCCAATACCGCAACAAGAGGTTGATATATCAGGACTGACTCAGAACACCGGGTATTAAACCATAACAACAAAATTCAAAGAGATGAAAAAAAACATATTCATACACCTGGGGCTACTTTTTGTAATCCTCCTTTCAGCGTGCCAAAAGCTCAAGTACGATGATATTTCATTTGTCGAATCTGCTGCCGACCCAAACAATCTTTCAGTGATGTTTGATATCACGCAAGACAACACGGGGCTTGTTACCATTTATCCAAATGGCGAGGGATTGGCCTATTATGAAATATACTTGGGCAATGGATCTAACGTTCCGGTAAAAGTAATGCCAGGGGGTCATATCCAGCACACTTATCCTGAGGGACAATATGATATAAAAGTCAAAGGAGTCAGCACCACAGGTAAATCTGCTGAAGCAATACAGAAATTAACTGTTTCCTTTAGAGCTCCGGAGAATGTTGAGTTAACAACGTCGGTCGATCAATCAAGTCCATTCAAGATCAATTTGAGTGCAAAGGGAGATTATGAGACATTGTTTAAAGTGTACTGGGGAGAAGATCCTAACGAGGTTCCGGTATCATTGCTTGAAGGATCAACCATCAATCATATGTATGCCACTTCCGGCACATATACCATAAAGGTTGTCGCATTGAGTGGGGGCGTAGCAACCACTACTGTTACTAAGGAAATTGTTATTTCAGTTCCTGTTGGACTTCCATTGGATTTTGAGACTGTTGGGCAGACATACACCTTCTATAATTTTGACGGAGGGAATGTTACGATTATAGATAACCCCAATGCAAGTGGCATTAACACCTCTTCAAAAGTCGGGAAGATGGTAAAAAATCCAGGTCAGACTTGGGGCGGTTCAGTGACCGTTCTCACATCTCCTATAGATTTTTCAACGAATAAGATCATGAGAATGAAGGTGCATTCTCCACGCGTTGGCGCCAAGGTCTTGCTGAAAGTAGAGAACCTGAACGATGGAGGAATCAATTTCGAAAAACAAGTCCTTACCACAAAAGCCAATCAGTGGGAAGATCTGGTCTTTGATTACAGAACTATCGATGCTTCAAAGTCATACAGTAAAATCGTATTGATTTTCGAAAATGGAACTGCTGGTGATGGATCTTCAGATTTCACTTTCTATTTTGATGAGATCAAACAAGCCAACAGTATTGAAGAAGTTGCTTTGCCGTTGTCATTCGAGTCACAGGCATTGACATATGACTTTACAAATTTTGGTGGGGGTAATTCAAGCGTTGTGAACAATCCTGATCAATCCGGTATCAACACTAGCGACAAGGTTGGAAAAATGGTCAAAGGTGCTCCTGAAGGATGGGCTGGAAGTTTCATAAGCCTTGCAAACCCAATTGATTTTTCCACAAAAAAATTCATGAGAATCAAGGTGCATTCTCCCAGGGCTGGAGCTAAGTTGTTGTTGAAAGTGGAAAATCCAACAGATGGAAACATCTTCCACCAAGGTGAATTGTCAACCACTGTTGCCAACGGCTGGGAAGAGTTGGTCTATGATTTTTCAAATATCAATACATCCAATGTATATCAGAAGGTGGTATTGATCTTTGATCTGGGTACGCCTGGTGATGGTTCGGCCAACTACACTTATTATTTCGATGATATTTCTCAAAGCATAAAAGCAGATGAGCTAGGCATTCCATTGAGTTTCGAATCGTCCTCACTTACTTACAGCTTCACCAATTTTGATGGAGGTGCTGCATCTGTTGTATCCAACCCTAGTATAACCGGCATCAATAAGAGCAACAAGGTAGGAAAGATGATCAAAGGTCCAGGAGGTGCGTTTTGGGGAGGAAGTTTCATAGAACTTCCCTCTGCCATTGATTTTTCTCAAGGAAAGACCTTTAAGGTCAAAGTATTTTCACCACGTGTTGGTGCGAAACTGGTGCTAAAAGTTGAAAATAAGGACGATTATAATATCAATTTTGAAAAAGAAGCAACAACTACAACTTCAGGCGCTTGGGAGGAATTAACTTTTGATTACAGCTCGATCAATACAGCCAATAGTTACCACAAGGTAGTATTGATCTTTGACATGGGCACTGTGGGTGATGGTTCAGGTGATTACACTTATTATTTCGATGACATTAACTTGACTAATCCTTAAAAATTCAAGATATGAATCAGTTCAATTTTAAAAACATTCTTTTCATTCTGTTGTGTGTTTTAGGTATTAGTTCCTGCGAGAAGGCTGAGTATTCATTTGGCGATCTGAATGCACCCTCTGATCTTTCATTGGTGGCCAATGTTGCAGGACTTGATAATGCAAATCCCAATGGCAATGGTACAGGTAATGTCGCAATCACTGCATCTGCCAATAATGCCATAACGTACAAGATCGATTTTGGTAATGGTGATATCAAAATGGTGCCATCAGGAGCGATCAACTACAAATACAGTACTCCTGGTGTTAATGAATACATCATTACAGTAAGTGCCATTGGTCGAGGCGGGGTTATCTCAAATTTGAGTAAAAAAGTAACTGTTTTTGTTTCCTTTGAAATCCCTTCACAAATATTACAGAGCCTTACTGGTGGGTCCTCAAAAATTTGGATCATGGACAAAGATGCCTCAGGTCACTTTGGTGTTGGTCAGCCTGATATGTTTTGGGCAAATTGGTATTCTGCATCGCCCAATCAAAGGGATGGTGAGGGCATGTATGATGATGAGATCACATTTGCTAAAGATGCGAACAATCAGGTTTCAATCAATGTTCAAAACAATGGTGATACCTGGTTGATTGGAGAGGCAGTCTCCTTCTATGGGTTCTCCGGCGGAGCGGCTAAATATCCCGTTACAACTATTGGTTCGAGAAAACTAACTTTCATGGATTCCAATTCAGGATCTACATCAGAATTTTCTACATTGATCCAATTCATGGTTCCTGGTAATGGTATTGTAGCTGTGGGTGTTGGAGGAAATACTTACGAAATTCTTGAGCTTACGGAAACAACAATGCATTTGAGGACCATCAACTTTTTGGGTGCGGCATGGTATCAGAAGTTTAAAGTAAAACAATAATTGATGAAATATATATTTATAAATATTGCCGTAATACTTTCTTTCAACGTGTTTGCTTCGTGCAAAAAGTCAGGCGGTGCTGATGATCCAACATTGGTTGCACCATCAAATATCTTGATCAGTGAAACAATCAACAACAATGGCTCAGGCAAAGTTGATTTTGTTGTCACAGCTAAAAATGCAGCTTCTTACACATTTGAATTTGGTGATGGGCAGTCTGAGGTATCAACAACAGGGATCACCACTCACACCTATACCAATGTTGGAACCTTCGATTATATAGTGAACGTTACGGCAAGAAGTCAGGGTGGAAAAACTGCTTCATCAAAAAAAACGATCAAAGTTTCAGTTAGTGCTCCAGATACAACACTGTTTTGGTCAGATGAGTTTGATAATACAGGAGCGCCGGACCCCGGTAAGTGGGGGTATGATATTGGGACAGGTTCTAATGGCTGGGGGAACGCCGAGTTACAGTATTATACCAGTCGCTCTGAAAATGTGTATGTCAATAATGGTACACTCAAGATCAAAGCGATAAAGGAAAATTATAGTGGAAGTGCATACACTTCGACGCGAATGGTTTCAAAAGGAAAGTTTGAGTTCAAATATGGCAAGATTGAAGTAAGAGCGAAGGTGCCTCCTCAAGTTGGAACCTGGCCTGCTGTATGGATGTTAGGCGCAGATTTTCCTGGTGTGGTCTGGCCCAATTGTGGTGAAATTGATATCATGGAACATCGTGGATCGGAACCCAATAAAATTGTTGGTGCATTGCACTATCCTGGTAGATTTGGAGGGAATGCAAACACCAATAGTATAGTGATCCAAAACGCAACTACCGAGTTTCATGTATATCGGGTTGATTGGTCAGCTTCGAACATAAAGTTTTACGTTGATAATACCCTCTATCATACTGTTGCCAACTCATCTTCCATTCCTTACAATAAGGACTTTTTCTTTTTGATCAATCTTGCAATGGGTGGTGGTTTTGGCGGACCGGTTGACCCCCAGTTCACAAATGCGGTTTTTGAAGTTGATTATATTAGGGTGTATAAATAGCTGTTTCAGTATTCATTTTCGTCATATGGTTGTTTAATTTACTCTCCTGATTTTTCAGGAGAGTTTTTATTTATGGCAAGAAGTAACCGTATTATTCCTTAAGGCCATTTAGTTGAATTATGTTCAATTGATTCCTGTTAACCTCTAAACATTAGATAATCAAGAAATTATATGCCTTCAACATTAACACTTCCACTTCAAGATTTCCATAAAAACTGTCTTTTTGTTGTTTATTTTTAGGAAATTTGCATTCCCAATTGAAATTGGTCCATCAAACGTATTAATCTATTGAAAATGAGTAGTAAACCATCAACACTGTTTGATAAAGTATGGGACGCACATGTGATCAGGGACATCCAGGATGGTCCGGATGTGTTGCTCATCGATCGTCATTTTATCCATGAAGTGACCAGTCCGGTTGCTTTCCTCGGACTTAAAAGCAGAAATCTATCGGTGATGTTCCCGAGCAGGACCTTTGCTACGGCCGACCATAACACACCTACCATAAATCAACATCTTCCCGTACAAGACCCACTTTCTGCAAACCAGCTGAAGGCATTGGAGGAAAACAGTGCCCAATATGGTATCTCACACTGGGGATTGGGAAATCCAAAGAACGGTATCGTTCACGTTGTTGGTCCGGAGAATGGAATTACCCTTCCGGGCATGACGATCGTTTGTGGTGACTCACACACATCAACACACGGGGCATTCGGTTGTATTGCCTTTGGTATCGGCACCTCTGAAGTAGAGATGGTGCTGTCATCACAATGTATCATGCAACCGAAGCCAAAGAAAATGCGCATCAACGTCAATGGCAGTCTGCATAAAGGTGTTACTCCAAAGGATGTTGTTCTCTATATCATTTCCAAACTCACTGCTGCAGGTGCAACAGGATATTTTGTTGAATATGCCGGTGATGTATTTGAAAAGATGAGCATGGAGGGGAGAATGACTGTTTGTAACATGAGTATTGAGATGGGTGCACGTGGTGGTATGATCGCTCCTGACGAGACTACCTTCAATTATATCAAAGGACGTGAAAAAGCACCAACGGGACAGGCATGGGATAATGCAATGACTTATTGGAAAACATTGAAGACCGATGAAGGTGCTTCATTCGACATTGAGTATAATTATGAAGGAAAGGATATCGAACCCATGATCACTTATGGCACCAATCCTGGTATGGGCATTGGCATCACACAACAAATTCCTTCTGCTGAAG
>JBKCFW010000029.1:0-19021 GCA_046303675.1 bacterium | reverse complement strand
GAAATTGATCGTTACCAATTCAAGCAGGATTATGAAGGATATCTAGATAACAGAAAATCTCATTTATATATTTTCAATCTTGATTCAAAGAAGGTTGATACAATTACAAAAGGAAATTTTAATGAGTATGGTGCCGTTTTTAGTCCTGATGGTAACGCAGTAGCATATGTTAGTAATACTACCGCAGATCCTGACAGAAATTCTAACACAGATATATTTTTACTTTCTCTGAATGAATCCGGAAAGCCAAAGCAAATCACATCATTTGCTGGTCCTAACTCCTCTCCCAGGTTTAGTCCGGATGGCAAGTACATCGCATACATACAATCTTCCTCTGAAGCGAATTACAATATGTATGATCAATCCATACTTGCGGTGTATGATCTCAAAGCGGGAACCTCTAAGATGATTTCTTCTTCACTTGATAGATCGGTGGACGCATTTGTTTGGTCGCACGACAGCAAACACATTCATGCACTTGTCGAAGATGATCGAAAAAGAAATATCATGTCTTTCAATTTGGAAGATCTCTCTCACAAGTGGTTGACGGATAAGAAAGGCGTTTACGGAAGTTTAGATATGAATAACAAGGGACAGCTTACAGCGCTATTCAGCGATCCTGATACACCCAATGAAATTTATGTTTACAATGGCAATGACTTTGATCGTGTAACACAGATTCAACGTGATGTATTTGCTGGATTGAAACCGATCTACAAACAAGGATTTGAGTCTGTTTCGGAAGATGGAACGATCGTATCCGGTATTGTTTATTTACCAGACTCTTCATCCAGAAATCTTCCACTCATCTTGTTTATTCATGGTGGTCCGGTTGATCAGGACAGCTATGGTTTTGATCAAGCCCGTCAAATACTTGCCGGTGCTGGTTTTGCAGTTGCTGGAGTTAACTATAGGGGTAGCAGTGGAAGAGGACTAGACTATTGCAAGGCCATATATGCAGATTGGGGTAATAAGGAAATAAAAGACATTCAAGGCGCAGCCAATCACCTGATCAAAGTGGGTATCGCTGATCCAAACCGACTTGGTATTGGCGGATGGAGTTACGGAGGTATTCTCACTAATTATATGATCGCGAAAGATAAAAGATTTAAAGCTGCTGCATCTGGTGCAGGCTCATCGCTTCAGTTCACAATTTATGGTACGGACCAATATGTGAAACAATATAACGAGGAACTGGGTGTGCCATGGAAGAATGCTAAGAAATGGATGGACCTGTCATATCCATTCTTCAAAGCGGATCAGATCAAAACACCAACATTGTTCATGGCGAGTGAAAAAGATTTCAATGTGCCAGTTGCAGGTGCTGAGCAGATGTATCAGGCATTGAAAACAATTGGTGTGCCTACAGAGCTTGTGATCTATCCAAATCAAAATCATGGCATCTCTGTTCCAAGCTATATTGTTCATCGTTACAATCGTTACATCAATTGGTTCAATAAATACTTGAAATAGGATCATGGTGTAACAACCGGAACAATCAATTTGAAACGCAATTAACAAACTCTGTAACTTCGCGCGATGAAGTCAACTCCTTTTACTGCTTTGCATCATGCCCTGGGCGCCAAGATGGCTGAATTTGCCGGTTATAATATGCCCATATCGTATTCAGGCATCAACGATGAGCATCATGCCGTCAGAAATGCTGTTGGTGTTTTCGATGTGAGCCATATGGGCGAGTTCATTCTTAAAGGTGAGCAGGCCCTGCCATTGATCCAACAGATCAGTTCCAATGATGCATCTAAATTAGAAGATGGACAAGCACAATACAGTTGTATTCCCAATACGAATGGTGGTATTGTTGATGACATGCTTGTGTATTGCGTCAAGAAGAATGAAGTGTATATGCTCGTGGTGAATGCCTCAAATATTCAGAAGGACTGGGATTGGATACAGCAATTCAGAAAGAATGATGTAGAGATGCATAATATATCTGACAAAACATGTTTGCTTGCAGTTCAGGGGCCACTTGCAACAAAAATATTGCAGCCACTGACGGATATGAATATCACCGATTTGAAATATTACACGTTTGTCAAGGGTAAGTTTGCGGGGGTTGAGAATGTATTGGTGAGTGCAACTGGATACACAGGTGCAGGTGGCGTTGAAATTTATTTTGAAAATCAGGGTGATGATGCAGTGAATATCTGGAATGCAATTTTTAAAGCCGGTGCAGAAGCGGGTATCAAGCCAATTGGTCTTGGAGCCAGAGACACACTGCGACTTGAAAAAGGGTTTTGTTTATATGGGAATGATATTGATGATTATTCCACACCACTGGAAGCAGGGCTGGGATGGATCACCAAGTTCACCAAGGAGTTTTCATCCAGTGAGTTGCTTAAGAAGCAAAAAGCTTCAGGTGTAGAAAAGAAGCTCGTTGGTTTTGAAATGATCGACCGTGGAATTCCGCGTCATGATTATATGATACGTGATGCAGAGGGTAATCTGATTGGAAAAGTTACTTCCGGAACACAATCGCCTACCTTAAATAAAGGTATTGGTATGGGCTATGTGCTCACTTCATTTGCCGTTCCAGGTACTGAGATCTTTGTTGACATTCGCGATAAGCAACTTAAAGCGATTGTTGTGTCATTGCCTTTTGTAAAATGAGTTTACCATGTCCGACGCGAAGAGAAATTTATATACTTGTCTGTCTCCGGCCCTCCTTAATTTATATGATTTAAGTAACAGTGTTGTTGTCATCATTGATGTATTGAGAGCAACATCCACCATTGCTACTGCATTATACAATGGTGCAGCATCCGTAATTCCAGTGGCAACGGTCCCTCGTTGTATCGAATTAGGTGAAGAAGTTGGAGGGATTACTGCGGGAGAGCGTGATGGCAAAGTAGCAGACGGACTTACCTACGGTAATTCTCCTTTTGAATATCCCCGATCATTTATCGAGAATAAGATCTTGGTATTGACAACTACGAACGGTACCAAGTTATTGCATATGGCATTGGATAGTGGCGCACCTGAGATCATTACTGGATCTTTCCCCAATCTGTCAGCCGTATGTGATCATTTGATCGCATCTGGAAAAGATGTGCTACTCGGATGCTCTGCCTGGAAAGACAGGGTTAATCTGGAAGACACGCTATTTGCAGGCGCTGTCATATCACGCATCAAATCTCACTTTGATATACATTGCGACTCTTCAAAAATTGCAGAGCAATTGTTTTTGGAGGCAGGAGAAGATCGTTTTGCATTCATGAGAGACCGCAATGCCACACACTATCATCGATTGATGCGCTATGGTCTTGAAAAAGATATCAGGTATTGTCTGTCAAACGATGTTGCAAATGTATTACCCGTGTTCAAAGGTGATAGGCTGATCGATCAAAAGCATAAGTAAATCTTAGGGCGCTGTTCCTATTCGACGTGCGCGAATATTGCGTCCACCATTTAGTTTAAATTCATTCACTGCTCCTATATTCCCGACGACTACCCAGTAAGTAATCTCAGCAGTTCCAAGATTCTCCGGATCGGTAACATCGAATATGGTTTTTTGCCAATCATTTTTTTCATCTGTCTGTCCGGGTCCTGAGTTTTCGGTATTCAGTTGTTCAATTTGAAATCCATGTTTTCCACTGATGGCTACATGGTTGGTGTTGCGATAAGCACCTACTCTTCTAAAGTGTGAAGCATGATGAGCAAATACAAATTCTAAACCATTGGTATTGCTGGCAACCACGATGTTGTCGGCATCCGTGTGTTCACTAACGAGAATACCCGTGTGGTATCCTGTTACCTGGACATTGCGTAATATGGTGAGGGCGGCATTATTGCTTTCAGGTGTAATTAGTCCTCTTTTACCATGTGTAGGCTTTGTAGCCTGTACATTGTATATGTCCGTGTTGATGAATACGTTTTCAAGTCGGCATTGCATAGCCCATTGCAGATCCACACCATCAATGGCTGGATTGTCATAACTGCGGATGTCAAGATTCCGAATGATCAAATGCACAGCAGAATATTCGCCATACAGCGCATCGGTAGACTTACTGACAGAAATGACTGCCGGACCTGACTTTTCGAGACATTGGATGATGGTGCCGTGTTTGCGCAGCGGAAAGTTTCCGATAGTACCAAAAACAGGCGTAGGTTCGCTTTCACCTACAATTTCGATCGTCATCCAACTTGGCAGCGGTTTAGAAATTGCCGGGATGATGATACGCCCTCGATATAAACCATCCGGCAGGAATATTTTTCCGCCGCCTGCTTTGATCACAGCTTGTATACATCTTGAAAATGCCGCGGTGTTGTCGGCCTTGCCATCGCCAACAGCTCCGTAGTCTTTCACATTAAAGGTAGCCGCCTGCGTAGGCAATGTGAGGAATAATACGCACCCAAGTATCAAGGTGAGTGGCGAAGTAACAAGGCGTTTTATGTGCGTTACTTTTTTCATATTTTGAACATTCAGGGGTGTACGATGAAACTGATCTATGATGACTGCATGGCAAAACCCTTAAGGTACGGACTTTTCCGAACATTTTTGTTGGATAACCAGTTAATTAAATTATATAGGATATACTTAGGGAGAACACCTCTTTTAAGCTAATTTCGCAGATTAACCTTTTACCAGGCATGTCCCTTTCGCATTTGCTCAAATTCGTTTACAACAATGGTACAGATGAAGTTATTCGTCGTGGTAAAAAAATACACGCGATCAACTATGTTGAATTCATTGAGCTTGATGAGTTATTGGGTTCAGTGAGCTTTCGTGTAAAAGATGATAATTACAGCACCTTTTACAAGGTTAATATTTTAAAATATAAAGATCCGCGCGGACTTACCTTACGTTGTACTTGTCCGTATAACCTCGGCGATATATGCAGACATGAAGCTGCTGCACTTTTTCAGTTGCAGGATCTTCTGGATCGAAACATGATCGGCGATAATACGATCCGGTATGATCAACGCCATACGGTGGTGAAGATGAAGCAGATCGACTTGAGAACGATCAGGATGCTGGCTACAGCCGAAGTGTGTGAAAATGCTGAGGTATTGCTGCGTACACACAAGGCCAGTATTCAGCTTGCAAAAGATGAGCGGGTAGAGGCCTTGTTGGAAGTGAACGGGGAATCATTCCCACTCGTGATACAGCGAAATGAGGAAAGAAATTTTGATACCTCTTGTAAATGCATAGAAGAAGTTCATCCGCTTTGTATACACAAAACGGCCCTCTTTCTGCAGTTGTTGAACGCGTATGGCGCTCAATATTTTGATACCATCAGAAATTGGGACAAAGAAAAAAACAAGCTGCTTGGTATCTATGGATATAGTATGAGTGAGCCTGATTGGGATAAAAAATTTGAGTTTACGTATAAAGATGGTAAACCATTTTTGAGGGTGCTTGATCCCACTGTACAAAGAGTTGTTGCCTCCGTTGAAGAAAAACCAATCCAGCATAAGCCTCAGCAAGAAGAGGAGTCCGTATCCATCGTCAATGAAATAGTTGATTCAGCATACCGACTTGGAGTTGTCTTCATCCAAACGCCGAACAAATATCCAGGCTTTACGCTGGAGCTGGTTGGTGGTGAGCTTGATCAGGATAAGATGTCATTCATTGGGAAGGTTCAGCAAATTGACCTTTCAAAATATGTTCCCACAAAAGATGTTCAAACGGAAGACATCTCCTTGTTGAACATGGTAAGAAAACTGCAGCCCGCTGAAATAGATAAATACTTAAGTCGGAACTCTCCATTCTCAGGTATTTGGGAGAACATCATATACTCAGAAGAAGAAGGGCTTCCTGCTGAAACCACACAGCTGATCGATGAATATCTTCATCCAAAATTGGTCAAACTTTTTCAAGAGCATGCAGAAAGATCTGTCTTCATGCGCCTTGAACCCGGAAAATCATTCACAACAGCTAATCTCGTTAACATAACGATCGGGCGTGGTAAGATGAGACCTGCATTGAATATTTCGCTTGACAAGAAACAAGCCAATATTGATCCAATTGTACATATTGATGAGTGGGATATAGAGATGACGGCCAACGAATGGTCCTCTTCACTGCTTACACTTTTCAACAATACGATCTATACCTGGAATTCACTTGAGGACCTGGAGGCGATCACTGAATTCATTCCGGAGCGGAACCAAAAAATATCAGCTCAAGAATGGCCTTCATTTCTTGACAAGCATGTGCTTCCTTTCGCAAGGAAGCATAAAGCGAATTTTGATAGATCAATTCTTACTGATGTTATTGAAGGACAACCTGAGATGCAATTGGAGCTGCAGGAAAAAAATGAATATCTCATTTTTTCTCCTGTGTTTTTGTATCAGGGGTATGAAGTGAAGTTTGCAGATCAGGAGACCATCTTTTTACCTGATGGTCCTAAAGTGCGATTGATACGCCGAAACATGCAGCGAGAAAATGATTTTATCAGAAAGCTCAGCGCTCTTCATTCTAATTTTATTCGCACTGAAAATAGTTTCAATCTGGTGCTCAAGGGCACTGATGTGTTGAAGAACAACTGGTTCTTTTTGTTTGTTGATGCCATGAAGGAAGCAGAAGTTCCGGTAATTGGTTTTGAAGTATTAAAGAATTACAGGTTCAATACAGCAAAACCCGAGACAAGAATTCACATCAGCAATGGTATAGATTGGTTTGATGCCAAAATTGACATCGTATTCGGTGATCAGAAGGTGACTGTTGAAGAGATCAAGAGAGCGCTTTCCAACAAGCAACAATTTGTTCAATTGAATGACGGAACCCTGGGAATACTTCCGGAGGAATGGTTAAAAAAATACTCCTTGTTGTTTCGTGTTGGAGAAGGCAAACAGGATCAATTACGACTTTCCAAATATCATCTCAGCATCATTGATGAGTTGTATAATGGTATTGATGAAACCGAGGTGATGATCAGGCTCGAGGAAAAGTATGATCGGTTGAGGTCTTTCAACCGGATCAGTGAAGTTGATCCACCCAAAGCACTTGAGCATATACTCAGACCATATCAGATCGCAGGGTATCATTGGCTTAACTATTTGACAGAAGTCGGATGGGGTGGTATCCTTGCAGATGACATGGGTCTTGGTAAGACGATACAAGCACTTTCATCATTGCAGTTGTACAAACAGCAACATGAAACCATGACGGCACTTGTTGTGTGTCCGACTACGCTGATGTACAACTGGGAAAATGAAATAAAAAAGTTCACTCCGGATCTAAAGTATCGTATTCATCATGGTGGTGAGCGAATGAAGGATAAAACAATATTTGAAGACCATGATGTGGTGATCACAACGTATGGCACACTCAGAAGTGACATAAAGTTCATGATCGAGACGCAGTTTGATTACATCGTATTGGATGAATCACAAGCCATTAAAAATCCTCAAAGCAAGGTCACCAAGGCCGCTTGTCTGCTCAATGCGAAAAACAGGCTTTGCATGAGTGGTACTCCTCTTCAGAACAATACATTTGATATCTATGCTCAGATGAATTTTCTTAATCCCGGGATGCTGGGCAGTATTGAATATTTCAGAAATGAATTTGCTACACCGATTGATAAGTTCGGAGAGCGTGAACATAAAGAACATTTAAAAAAATTACTTTATCCTTTCATATTAAGAAGGACAGAAGAACAGGTTGCAAAAGATTTGCCTGACAAGACAGAAACTATCCTGTTCTGTGAGATGGAGGAAGAGCAGCGTAATATTTATGATGCTTATCGAAACGACTACCGCGACAAGATCCTTGGTGTTATCAAAGAACACGGTATCCAGAAATCTCAACTTACCATCCTTCAAGGATTGATGAAGTTGCGTCAGATCTGCGATTCTCCAGCAATCATGAACGATACCGAACAGATGCCAAATGTTTCTGTCAAACTTGATGAACTCTCGCGTGAGATCACTGAAAATATCGGCAACCACAAAGCATTGGTCTTCTCGCAGTTTCTTGGCATGCTCGCTTTGATCAAAGAGAGGCTGACTGAATTAGGTGTTCGCTATGAATATTTTGACGGCAGTACAAGTGCACCTGATAGAGAAAAGGCCATTCAAAGTTTTCAGAACAATGATGAGGTGCGCGTCTTCCTGATCTCTCTTAAAGCCGGAGGTGTTGGTCTTAACCTGACAGCTGCTGATTATGTATACATTGTAGATCCTTGGTGGAATCCGGCTGTCGAACAACAAGCCATTGATCGTACACACCGAATTGGTCAGACAAAAAATATTTTTGCGTATCGTATGATCTGCAAGGATACGATCGAAGATAAAATTCTGCAGCTGCAGGAGAAAAAGCGAACGCTCGCAAGAGATCTTGTTGCAGACGATACAGGTTTTGTAAAGAGCCTTTCAAGAGAAGATGTGGAGTATTTATTCAGTTGATGATATTGTCTTCTCTTAAAATAGTATTGTTCAATATACTTCTGATAATTATTCACTCGTCGATCGACCATTAACGTTAACATTCAATAATTTCGATCCATTCTGATATTTCTATTGATGATCAATCCGGGATCCTATATCAAAAGTACTGAAGCCTTGAATGGTACATTTTTTGAAGATGCCATTATTCTCATCATCCGGAACAATGATGATGGCGCTACAGGATTTGTTGTAAATAAACATTTTGGCAGATCACTGAATGACCTGGAAGAATTTCGTCATGCCAAATCATTCCCTTTGTTGGAAGGAGGACCTGTTGACCCAGTGCATATCTACATTTTGCACAACCGCCCAGATCTTATTAAAGATAGCGAGCTGATGTTAAATGGTTTATATGTTGGCGGGGATATTCAGCAAGTCATTGACGCAATCAATGCGAATGATCTTACTCAAGATGAACTTAAGCTCTTTATTGGATACTGTGGATGGGATGCCGGTGAGTTGGAAAGCGAAGTAGAGGAGGGTAGCTGGGTTATGCTCGATGAACACACGATGCTTTAACTATTTGTTGAATCATGGTTGTATGATCTTCAAAAAATATTGATCAGCGACTTAATACTTAGAAACATTGTTCCCGCCAGCACTAGCAATCCGAATAGTTTTAGCCAAACAGGATGTTTATATTCACCTACGATGTTTCGATTTGATGCTGCGATAAGAATAAGCAATAATGCAACCGGAAGGATAAATCCATTTAAGGCACCTGCAAGCACCAGCGTCTTTACCGGTTTTCCTACAGCAAGAAATACGCCCAATGCAATCATCACAAAACTTCCAAGTAATGATTTTTCATTTTTTTCAAAGAAAGGATGAAAAGAACGAAAGAATGAGATCGATGTGTATGCTGAGCCAATAACAGATGTGATCGCAGCACTCCACATGATAACACCAAAGATCAAATAACCAATTTCTCCAGCTGCGATCTTAAAGACAGATGCGGCAGGATTACTTTCATCCAACGAGAAACCTTTCGATACCACGCCCAGTGCCCCCAGAAATAAAAGAACACGCATGATGGAGGCAAGCAGTATGGCTGTTATTGCAGACGTGCTTACTTTTTTAGTGAACGAAGTACCTGTCATACCCGCGTCAATGAGTCGATGTGCTCCAGAAAAACTGATGTATCCACCTACTGTGCCGCCGACCAGGGTGATGATCGCCAGAAAATCGATCTTGTCAGGAAAAATACTTTTTTTGATCGCTTCACCAAGCGGTGGTGGAGAGACAAATACAATGTAAAGTGTGAGAACGATCATGATGATCCCCAATACTTTTGCAAAGAGGTCCATCCATCTGAGAGACTCTTTGTTGATAAAGATGAAAATTGCGATGAATGCGCTGATGATGGCACCTGTTTCTGTAGACAATCCCGTAATTACATTGAGTCCCAGTCCGGCACCTGCCAGATTTCCTGTATTGAAAGCGAGTCCGCCCAACACAATCAGCAACGTAAGGAGATATCCAGCTCCCGGAACCACCCTGTTGGCAAGTTCTTGTGCCCTCATACCACTGGCACTTAATACTCGCCATATGTTGAGCTGCGCTCCGATGTCAAGCAGTATTGAAATCAGAATGACGAATCCAAAGCTTGCAAGAAGTGTATTGGTGAATAATGCGGTTTGGGTAAGAAATCCGGGACCTATTGCTGAGGTGGCCATCAAAAATGCTGCAGCCAGGATGGCTGAGCGATGTCGGTTCTTCTCGGATGAGTTTTTTATTTGCATGCAACAATTGTAATATGTTCTTTTTCCAGTCCCGCTCTTATCATCCTCGCAAATTCAACTGCATGCGGACCGTCTCCATGAATACATAAAGTATCTGCCTCTATATTGATCAATTTCCCGGAAGTGCTGGTAATTGTTTTCTCTTTAATTACTTGCATTGCCTGTGACAGCGCTTCATGTGCAGAATTGATCAGCGCATTTTCTTTTGTTCTTGGTGATAGTCTTCCATCGTCTGTGTAAGTCCGGTCGCAAAACACTTCTTTACAAAAGAGAATACCCTCATTCTTTGCTGCCGTTTCTAATTCACTCCCGGGAAGTCCATACAGTTGTAAAGCGGGGTCAATTTTTTTAATTGCTTTTGCAATCGTTAATGCAACAGAATAGTTGTCGGCAGCTTTATTGTACAGTGCACCATGAGGTTTAACATGGCCTATTGTTGTCCCCATTGAAGAAGCTATCGATTTTATCAGTTCTATTTGTGAAACAAGAATGTCATGAAGCGCTTTGTTCTCCATCTCCATCGCTCTTCTTCCAAATCCCTCCTTATCGGGGTAAGAGGGGTGGGCGCCTATTGCAACGCCATGTTTTAGTGCAAGTTCTATCGTTTGTTTGATCGTTGAGATGTCGCCGGCGTGATAACCGCAAGCGATATTGGCTGAACTGATGAAAGGCATGATCCACTCATCCGTAAGGCATCCTTCGCCCATGTCGCAGTTCAGATCAATGCATATAGACATGGTTAAATTTAGGGAATTGGTGGTAATGAAACTTGAAAATTAAAAATGAAAATTTGTATATTCATATTATGAAAACAAGAAGAACCTTTATACAATCGACGGCATTAGCTTCTGCAGGATTGCTAGCCAGCAAATCATTTGCTTTTTCAATTGGCAACAAACACGCTAAACCAGATGAGTTGATCATCGGTCACAATGGGTTTACCTACAAAGTAGACCATGGATGGGCCAAGATCAGCGCGAGTACACATCCGGTGAACAATTGTCATGAAATGGTTCAGGACAGTCAGGGACGATTGATCCTTATCGGTGACGATACCCGTAACAACATACTCATATTTGATAAATCAGGTCAACTGCTTGATTCATGGGGAACGTCATATCCAGCAGGACATGGTCTCTCTATCAGCAAAGAGAATGGCGAAGATTTTCTGTTGATCGTTGATAATGGTTTTTACACTGATCTTTCAGGTGCAGGAAAATCACAGCCTGGAAATGTCATCAAAACAAATACAAAAGGAAGGATCATCTTCACGCTGCCACAACCACATGCCATTGGTGCATACAAAGATGACGAAGGATATCATCCAACAGAAACAGCAATTGCACCGAATGGAGATATATATGTAGCTGATGGTTATGGATCAGACTATATTCTTCACTATGATAGCAAAGGAAGATTTATCAGGAAGTTTGGTGGAAGAAAGAACGACAACAAAGAACACAATCTTTACTGTGCACATGGTGTAGCAGTTGACACCCGCGATAAAGATAATTCGGTGTTGATCTGTACATCAAGAGAAGAGTGCTGCTTTAAAGTATTCACGATGGATGGCAAGTTCATCAAGCGCATTGACACTCCGGGTATGCATGTATGCAGACCTGTTATGCATGGTCAGCATCTATATGCTGGTGTATGCTGGTCAAATGACAAGGAAGGCAAACAGCTGGATGGCTCAGGATTCTTAACTATAATTGATACCAACTTTAAAGTATTGGCAAGTCCGGGCGGTACTGCACCTGTATACAAAAATGGAGTACTCCAGCAGACATTCCAGCATGAATCAAAAGTATTCAGGCACGGACATGATGTTTGCGTCGACGAAGATGACAGCATTTATGTTGCACAGTGGAATGCAAATAGAACAACGCCGATTAAGCTTACGAGAGTGTAAGAGGTTTAGTTGTTTATTCGTTTAGGCGTTGATGTGTTTATTTGTTGATTGATTAGTTGATTCCCTCAACAAATCAACAAATCAACAATTCCCATCTTCCTCACTTTCCCTAAACCGTATCTTCTCTCCCAGCCGCAGTTGTGCAAGCAGCGCAATATCTGATGAGCATACGCGTGCGATGCGGGGATAGCCGCCGATGGTTTGTGCATCAGCCATGAGGATGATCGGATTCCCTTGTTTGTCAACTTGTATGATACCTGATGTTACAGGTGTTGAGATCATTTCGATATGCTCTTTTAAGCCAAGCGATATTCCCTCTAGTCGATATCCTATTCTGTTTGATTGAGGCGTTATGGTAAAAACTGTATTAAAAAAGTTTGTTTGTGATCGTTCATCAAACCAATCATATTCTGGTCCGCGTAATACCTGTATGGCTACCGGAGAATCTTTGAGCGGTTGTAGTCCTGTAATTTCCCATTGCGAAACTTCTATATTCTTTCCAAGTTTTATGAGTGAGCCTGGTTTGATTGAAAGCTGATTTTTTTTGAACTCAATGATGTCATCTGTTTTCAAGTTTCTACCATCAACACCACCAATATGTGAAGGCACATACGTTGACGCACTCCCCATTTCTTTTATGATGTTCAGTCCACCTGCAACTGCCAGATAAGATCTGCATCCCGATGCATCAGCTTTTGTGTTCATCGTACTATTTGCCGGAACGTGTACTAACCTGTTGAAGGGCAATTCAATTTCATCAATATACGCCCTGCATCCTCCACCAACAATAGCACAGTATGTTGATTCATTGAACATGATGGATGTTCCATGCAATGTCATTTCAATCACTGCTTCATGTTCATCATTACCGCAGATACTGTTTGCATGAGAAGCTGATGCTTTGTCCATCGCGCCACCTATTGGCACACCATAGCGTTGATGTCCCCATCGCCCGAGGTCTTGTATACTGCTGCTGATGCCAGGTTTGATAATTGTGATGCTCATGCGTGATCCAGGAATTCTTTTTTTGAGATCTGTTTAAATTGTATCAGGTCGCCTGCTTTGAATAAGCAATATGGTTCAGTGGACTTATCAAACAATTGCAGAGGAGTTCTTCCGATGATGTGCCATCCTCCGGGAACTTCAGCCGGATAGATACCGGTTTGCTTTCCTGCGATGGCAACACTGCCCATTGGCACTTTTAATGCCGGTGTTTTTTTTCTTGGCATTTCCAGTTCAGGCGGTAAAGTACCCATGTATGGAAAGCCGGGAACAAACCCGATCATATAGACACGATAGTATTCTTTCGTGTGCAGTTCGATGATTTCATCAATACTCAATTCAAGTTGATTTGATACTGCAGTAAGATCTGTTCCGTATTCAAGATCATA
The DNA here is from genome assembly GCA_046303675.1 of bacterium. Lineage (GTDB taxonomy): Bacteria > Bacteroidota > Bacteroidia > Chitinophagales > Chitinophagaceae > Pollutibacter. Next base: position 5,567 of record JBKCFW010000029.1, on the reverse strand, counting down.
ACATACTGGAACGATGATCGGCGAAGTAGTTTTTGTTGATTGTCTAGCTGCGTTTTCTGAGAGACTGAAAGCGGACAGCTTTCTTTCTACTATTTGCTTGATCTCGTTTATGCTTGAAGTTCCATCAACATATATGGTCAGACTGCTGTAAGCTGGAACACATTCAACAAATCCCGGCAAATTAGCCTGCTCAATAAATGCTTGCAGGGCAACAACCTGTCTATTTGTTTCTTCATTGATTTCTTGGGATAGTTCAATGGTGAAAGCATTATCGTGTATATCATAAATGCGCAAGAAATTCATTGTTAAAATTCAAGAGTAATGGCAAAAAAATAGTCAGATTGGAATCTTTTCATGAGTTAAACATGTGCGAACTCAACTTGTATTCCTCGTCCCTCGTCCCTTGTCCCCCGTCCCTGCCTGCCGGCAGGCCTAGTCCCTTCCTAGTAATTTATCACTTGCTCCTCAATATTCTCAGGCAATGTTCTCCATTCATATTCCTGGTTGCGCAGTTGAGGTTCAAATCCTGCTTCACTGATGGCATCTTGCATCGATTTGTATGTGAACCGATGTGGTGCACCAGCTGCACTCACTACATTTTCTTCCAGCATGATGCTGCCAAAATCATTGGCGCCTGCGTGTAAGCAAATCTGTGCAATTTTCTTTCCTACCGTTAACCATGAAGCCTGAATGTTTTTGATGTTGGGCAACATGATCCTGCTGATGGAGATCATTCTTATGTATTCTTCACCTGTTGTAAGATTTTGAACCCCTCGAATTTTAGCAAGCAGTGTATCAACATCCTGGAATGTCCATGGAATAAAAGCCAGAAATCCTTTTGCATGTTCCGGTTTTCTTGATTGTACTTCACGGATCTTGATCAGGTGCTCAAATCTTTCTTCAAGTGTTTCAACATGTCCGAACATCATGGTAGCAGAGGTAGTGATGTTAAGCTGATGTGCCTCGGCCATAACATCCAGCCATTCCTGCGCACCGCATTTTCCGTTACTTACCAATCTGCGCACACGATCTACCAGTATTTCAGCACCGGCTCCTGGCAGAGAGTCAAGTCCGGCTTCTTTTAATGCTGTTAATACTTCTCGGTGGGTTGACTTTTCAATTTTTGTGATGTGGGCTACTTCAGGCGGACCCAGTGCATGAAGACGTATGTCTGGGAATTCACTTTTTATCGCACGAAAGGTATCTGTATAATATTTGAGTCCGAGATCAGGATGATGTCCCCCTTGCAATAGTAATTGATCACCACCCCAGCGGATCGTTTCTTTTATTTTCTCTCTGTATGTATCAATGTTTGTGATGTATGATTCTGGATGTCCGGGTATGCGGTAGAAGTTGCAGAATTTGCAGTTGGCGATGCAGACATTGGTGGTGTTCACATTTCTGTCGATTTGCCAGCTGACCTTACCATGAGGAACTTGTTTTTTTCTGAGCTGATCTGCCACCATCATAAGTTCGCTTAATGGTGCTTCTTTGAACAGGAAAAGACCCTCTTCGGCAGATAAAAATTCAAACTGCAGTGCTTTTTCGTATAAATTATGGAGATCGTACATAGATTTCATTATAGAGTAAACAAAGTTAGCTCATCAATAGTTTAAATTGGTATTAAATGAGAACTACCTTTTTCATATTTGTATTCCTATTGATGATCTTCATTGAAGAGAAGGTATTTGCCCAGGAGCAGTTTGTCGAAACAGATTCTGTTTCTTGTCATATTACGACATTCCCTTTTACGATCCTCACGGGCGGCATTGTTATAGTCCATGCGCAGGTGAATAATTATGGCGACAGTCTGAACTTTATATTAGACACAGGCAGTGGGGGCATTTCGCTGGATTCTTCAACAGTCAGCAAATACAATATGCCCATTCTTCCTTCGGATAAGACCATCAAAGGAATCGGCGGTATTCGTAAGGTTTCTTTTTTATACAATGCCAGTTTGCAGCTTCCCGGATTGAGGGTAGAAAACCTGAATTTTCATGTCAACGATTATTCCATTCTCTCAGAGGTCTATGGTTTGAAGATCGATGGCATCATCGGGTATAGTTTTTTCAGCAGGTATATAGTTAAACTTGATTATGACTCATCACTCCTTCATGTGTATTCACAAGGGCAGTATACGTATCCTGAAAACGGACATATGCTCAGCCCTATGTTCACATCAATCCCTATTCAGCCGGTATGGTTTGCTGACAATGGAAATTTCTCACATCGGTTTTATCTGGACACCGGAGGTGGATTGAATTTTCTCTTGTCTGATCGCTTTGTCAACGATAGCGCTGTTCTGAGAAGAAAACGCCGGGGTCCGTTTGTTACACAAGCAGAAGGCGTAGGCGGGCGGGTCAATATGCGACTCACCACGGTAAGATCGATTCGTGTCGGCCCATATCGTTTCTGGAAAGTGCCCACTTTGTTATTTGATGATCAGTATAATGTATTAAACTATCCATTTGTAGGTGGATTGATCGGTAATGATATTTTGCGAAGGTTCAATTTGGTGATCAACTATGCCAAACAAGAAATTCATATTATTCCGAATACACATTTCGGTGATAAGTTTGACTATGCTTACACCGGACTATCCATGTATCGTATCAATGACAGGATCATTGTGGATGATGTAGTTTCAGGATCTCCTGCAGCAAAAGCTGGTTTTCAGGCTGGTGATGTCATCATCTCTGTAGAAAATAATATGTCTAATGATCTTCAACGCTACAAAGAACTCACGCAAACGACAGGCAAAAAAATAACTTTTATCATTTCCAGAGAAAATAAGATCATCACGATCAGGATGAGGCCCGTAAGTATTTTATGACCTCGAGAGGTTGAATGTGTTTTGTAGTTATGTGTGCAACAAACAACATCCATTTTACAATATTCATTTGTTTACTTTTGCATCATGATAAGATTTGAACGATTCATGCTTGGGAATGGACTCAAGGTGTTGGTGCATACCGATCAGAGTACTCCTATGGCCGTAGTGAATGTTTTATATGATGTGGGCGCCAGGGATGAGCATCCTGAGCGAACCGGGTTTGCTCATTTGTTTGAGCACCTGATGTTTGGAGGATCTGTGAACATTCCAGATTATGACGATCCACTTCAGCTGGCAGGAGGAGAGAACAATGCGTATACGACCAACGACCTGACCAATTATTATTGTCAGTTACCTGCTGAAAATCTTGAAACTGCATTCTGGCTTGAGAGCGATCGCATGCTGAGCCTGGCTTTCAGCAAGAAGAGCCTGGATGTTCAGCGTAAAGTAGTATGTGAAGAATTCAAGGAGCATTATATTAATAAGCCGTATGGGGATGTGTGGCACATCATGCGAGAGCTTTCCTATAAAACGCATCCATACAGGTGGATGACGATCGGGAAAGAGTTATCCCATGTGGAGGATGCAACGCTGGATGATGTGAAACAATTTTTCTTCAAACATTACACTCCGGCAAATGCGATCCTGGTTGTTGCCGGTAACGTAACAATGGACAATGTGAAGCAGCTTGCTGAGAAATGGTTTGGTGATATTCCCTCAGGAGAGAAATATGTGCGTCAGCTTCCGAAGGAAGAATTACAGCAGGAAGAGCGAAGAATGACCGTTCACCGCAAAGTACCATTGGATGCTATATATAAAACATGGCACATGTGCGGAAGACTTGATAATGACTATTATGCCACCGATCTGCTGACTGATATACTTGGCGGCGGCGCCTCTTCCAGGCTATACCAAGCCCTGGTGAAAGAACAACAACTGTTCTCTGGGATCAATTGCTTTCATTTCGGCAGTATGGACAATGGCATCATCACTATAGAAGGTCAGCTTGTTAAAGGGGTTGATATCAAAGTTGCGGAGGATGCCATTGAGAAAGAGTTGGATAATGTGAAACAGCATTTGATCGACGAACGCGAGTTGCAGAAAGTGCAGAACAAAACAGAGAGCGTGATGGCTTTTGAAGACATGAGCGTGATGAACAGGGCTGGCAGCCTTGCTTACTATGAATTGCTTGGTGATGGTGAACTCATGAACACAGAGTTCAGAAAATATCAAGCGGTGACCGTAGCAGACATCAATCGTCTCGCAAATCAACTGTTGGTGCCATCCAACAGCAATACACTTTGGTATCTAGCAGAGAACTAATCGTAACCAGTAAAATCATTACATGCCAGACAGAAAAAAAGCGCCGCATATTAAAGATGCGGTTGAATATAGCTTAACCCTTAAACATCCTGATCAGTTCAAGTTGAAAAATGGTGTTGATGTGTACAGTCTGCACGCCGGCACGGAAGAAGTTGTACAGATCGAGTGGGTATTCAAAGCAGGAAACTGGTATGAGCAAAAAAAGAATCTTGCTTCGGCAACGAACTTTCTGATAAAGAATGGAACCAGGAACAGGACGGCATATCAGATCAATGAGTTTGTTGATTTTTATGGGGCTTATTTAAGTCGCAGTTGTTATAACGAGACTGCCGTGGTTACGTTGCATTGTTTGTCAAGACATCTTGAGAATGTACTTCCTTTGGTGCAAGAATTGTTCACCGATGCAGTTTTCCCCGAAGAAGAACTGAATATTTTCAGACAGAACATGCAGCAAAAGCTGTTAGTCAATTTGCGCAAATGTGATTTTGTTGCCGGTAGAAAAATTGATGAACTGGTTTTTGGTCCGGATCATCCTTATGGAGTATATAGTAATCCCGAAGATTATGATGCGATTAGTAAAGCAGAATTGGAAGCGTATTATGGGCAGTATTATAAAAATGGGCACTGCATCATCTTTGCTGCAGGAATATTACCTGTTCATTTTGAGAAATTGATGAATGATTTTTTTGGAACGCTTCCATTCAATCAACAATCGCTTCATGAACCACAACATCCTGTTGTAGAGGCAACACAAAAGAAATGGAACATCATCAATGATCCTTCAGGGGTTCAGGGTGCAGTGCGTATCGCAAGACCTTTCCCGACAAGAAAGCATCCAGATTTTCCTAAAGTGCAGGTGTTGAATGCACTCTTTGGAGGCTTTTTTGGTTCTCGATTGATGACGAACATTCGAGAGGATAAAGGATATACCTACGGCATCTACAGCTACCTTGTTAATCATATTCATGCCGGCGCATGGATGATCAGTACAGAGGCCGGACGAGAAGTTTGTGAAGCAACAGTCAATGAGGTGTATCATGAGATGCAAAGGCTCAGAGAGGGAAAGATTGATGACGGTGAATTACTGTTGGTAAAAAATTATCTTATTGGTACACTGCTTGGTAGTATGGACGGGCCATTTCAGATCATCGGCCGATGGAAAAACCTCATTCTGAACGGACTTGACGAAAAATATTTTTATCATTCTGTTGATGTCACGAAGAATATTAATGCCGATGAGTTGAATGAAATGGCTAATAAATATTTGAACCCGGAAGAATTTTATGAGCTGATCGTGGTGTAAATTCTTTGCTTGATTTATTTTTTTCTTTAAAATGATCTTCAATGAAGAAATTTCTCATTCGTCTGTTTTTCACCTGGCTTGCTGTGATCATCGCAGGAAAAATTGTTC